>CAYTZW010000023.1:0-13891 GCA_964442785.1 uncultured Erysipelotrichaceae bacterium | reverse complement strand
CTTTGATTAATAAGAATTGAACTAAGAAGTTAACAGAACCTAAAATCATTAAAATTATGGTTACTATTTCAATTCCTACATTATTATAATATCCTATACTTCCTATTTTGTTAGAAAATCCTGAAGTTGCAACTGAATTAACGGAATGACAAATTGCATCAAACCAATTCATTCCTAAAATAATATAGAGAATAATTCCTCCAAGAATATATCCAACATACATTTTTAAAATCGCTTTACTAGAATTAATAAGGTTTGGTAATAATTTATCTGAATGCCCTTCAGAACTATATAATCTCATTCCTCTTTTATCTCTTAAAAATACGAGCATTATTAACATTATTCCTATTCCACCGATAAATGATAATAAAACACGATGAAAGGTTAATGTTTTGGATAAAGTTGTTAAATTTAAAATAGAATATCCAGTGGTAGTTAAAGCGGAAGTTGCTTCAAAGATTGATTGAGAAAATGAATATTCAAACATATAAGGAATAGCACTTATAAGTATACATAGTATCCAAGATATTGTTACAATTATGGCATCTTGATTTTTTAAGGTTGTAATATGAGCTTTTCCTTTTATTAATTGATATAGTAAGAAACCTATTCCAATGGAACTTAGTCCTGGAATTAAATAATGATAAAATTCTTTCCATTCGTTAGGAAAAAATAAAAGCATAACAAGGGGAAGAATATTAACAATTCCAATGACAATTAAAAATACTCCTAGATAGCCTAAAATTATTTTGTAATTTGGTAATGTTTTATAATCATTCATTGCTTTCACCTACAATTATAGAACTTACTTTTACTAATGATTTAGGTGGGCATAAAACGATTAAGGTATCTCCTTCTAAAATGATTGTACGTCCTTTTGGAATTACGACTTCATCATTTCTAATGATAGCACAGACTACTAATTGGTCATCATCAATATCAGCTAGGGCTTTATTACATATTAATGATTTATTTGTTATTAGAAATTCGGATATGGATACTTTTCCTTCTGCGATATCTAAAGAACTTTTTAGATTATCTATTAAAGTTGCTTTTGCTAATAAGTTAGAAACTTCATAGGTAGCACTGATTACTTTATTAACACCTAAACTTTCATATATTTCAACGTTTTTAGGATTTTTTACGGAAGCAACGGTTTTTTCAACTCCGAATAACTCTTTTGCCATTTTACAAATGGTAAAGTTTTCAGCATCAGTTGGAGTTAAAGCTACTAGAATATTAGCATTTAAAATATTAGCGTTTTCTAAAACTTCGTATGTTGTAGCATCTCCTTTGAAAATGTCTAATTGATATTTTTGGGAAAACAATTTGCAAATAGAAGCATCTTTATTAATAATGGTTAATTTATGCTTTTGTTTTAGTAAAGAATCTATTAAGAAATCGGCTTTTTCTTCGCCACCAACAATTACTATTCTCATCTTAGTTTTCCTCCACTTTCATATTGCTTAGTCTTTCAAATTCTTGAAGACAAAGTTCGGTTGGACAAATTACTTTAATATTGGTGTTTTCTACTAGTTTTTTAGAAGAAGGATTAGCAAGTCGTAAATAAATATTTTCTGTTTTGAATATGTTATACGCCAAAGTAGCGACAGTATAGTTAACACTGTCATTGTCGCTAGCACAAATTATTGTTGAAGCACTTTTTATTCCTGCTGTCTTCAATATTTCAATATCAGTAGCATCTCCAACAACCCAAAAACCACTAAAGTCTTGGTCTAGTTGAAATGATGCATTTTTGTTTTTATCTATAACGATTACCGAAAAGCCTTGATTTGATAATGATAAGGCTAATCTTTTTCCAAAGTTACCACAGCCTACAATAATAATTGAGTCTTGTTTATTTTTCATTTTTCTTACCCCTTTACTATACCAAATATTAAATACTTCAAAGGACTAAGTCAACAAAAATTGGTACTAAAACAATATTCTATTGTTTATGGTAATCTTGGTATGCTTGTAATGCTATAGTTGCATAGTTGTTTATATAAGGGTCATTTTCAAGTTTTTTTGCAAAATCGCTGTTCATATATTTAGATACATAAAATTCGGATAGAATTTTTTTAGCACTAAAATTGTAAGCAGCAGATAAAGCAATATACTTTAAATTTCTTAAATTTGATTTGTAAGTTCCATTTTTATCTATCTTTTTCTCAACTAAAGAAAAAAGATTGCTCGTGCTATCGTTTGATTGATAGGCATTAGCAATCCTTTTTAAATAGTAAATATTAGATAGATAAATGACAGAACTAATTAAATCATATTCAGTCAAAAAAGAATCAGGTAAAACAAGAGTATCAATTGTGTTGAAATTCAAACTTAAAGGTGAAAAACTTAATTGTATCGGATTACAATTTTTCATTTCGTATCCAATAGCAATACAAGCATCATTCAAAAATTCCTTTTTTTGATTTTTGTCACAACTAAAAATGTTAAACTGTTCGATTTTTGACTTTAAGGCAATCTTCTCATACTCGTTCATTTGAATATCCTCCATGTCATTTATTTAGCCATATTTTAGCAAAAAAGTTCTATTTTTGCAAGATGTTTAGCGTTATTGTTGTGGAGTAGTATAAGGAATGGTACTTGGATAGGTAGTTATATTAGGATAAGGGGTGTAAACTGTTGGTGGTTGCACTGGATATCCATACATTGGAGATGACATATTATTTCCCCAAGGTCGAGGAACGATAGTACCTACTAAAAAGCCTCCAAGTGCAGGTAACAAGATACCTCCAAATCTTTGGTCATTAGGATTTTCTACTATTTGTCCTTCTTTACTTATTAAAGGTGCTGTAGTCATTGTACTTGGTTGTTGGTAATAATATACTTGGGGAATAATATAAGGTTGATTGTAATAAATTCTTTTTCTCATTTTTTTTCTTCCTTTCAATTTTATAATATGTTGAAAGAAAAAATAGGTGAATGTAAATGTTATTCTAAAAGAAAAAAGTTTTCAAAAGTTATTTTTTCTATAATTTGCTTTGTTTTTGTTATAAAATATAGAAGGGTGAATAAAAATGAATGATAATCGTTTAACAATTTTAGCACATATTTTACTTGATAATTCTTTACAAATTGAAAAAGGAGATAATTTTGTCATTAAAGCTCCATACAGTGCTAAACCTTTGATAATGGAAATTGTCAATTATGCTAATGAAATAGAAGCTAATGCTTTTGTTACGATTACAGACCAAGATATTTCTCATACTCAAATGCAAGGTGTTAATAAAAGGTATTTAGAAATAAATAATGAGATAGAAACTTTAAAGTTTTCATATATGAAAGGGTTAATTACCATAAGAGAAGAAGAAAATGAAGGTACTTCAATAGATTTAAAAACTCTATCTTTAATGGGAAAGATTAATAAAAAGCTTAATGATGATATTATTGATAATAAAAAATGGGCTTTATTAGAATGGCCTACGGAAACTGCTGCTAAGAAAGCTAATATGAGTTACGAGGATTATTATAATTTTGTATTAGATGTTTGTACTTTAGACTATGTTAATATGGGAAAAAAGGCTCAAGTTTTAAAAGATTTAATGGAAAGAACGGATAAGGTAAGAATTGTTGGTTTTAATACCGACCTTACTTTGTCTATAAAAGGGTGCCAAGCAGTTATTTGTAAGGGAGAAAGAAATATTCCTGATGGTGAAGTTTATGTAGGACCTGTTAAAAATAGCATAAATGGAAAAATAACATATAATGTTAAAAGCAAATATCAAGGAAAAACTTTTGAAAATATTTGTTTTGAATTTGAAAATGGAAAAATTGTTAAAGCAAGCGCTTCTTCTTATAATAAAGCTTTAAATAAGATATTAGATATTGATGAAGGGGCTCGATTTATAGGAGAATTTTCGTTAGGTTTTAATCCTCTTATTGATAAAGAAATTGGAAATATTTTATTTGATGAAAAAATGAAAGGTTCTTTTCATCTTACTCCTGGGAAATGTTATAAAAGAAGTAATAATGGCAATGATTCTCAAATACATTGGGATTTAGTTTGTTGTCAACTTGAAGAATTTGGTGGCGGACAAATTTATTTTGATGATGTCCTAATTCGTGATAATGGTATTTTTGTTTTAGAAGAATTAAAATGTTTAAATCCTGAAAATTTATTGAAAAAATAGTTGATTTTGCACCAACTATTTTTTTGTTTTTTTAGTTTTTGTGGTTGTTTCTTTTTGAACAAATCTATAAGAATCTTCGTTTTCGTTTCTTTTGCTCATAATAACAGGAATTATCATTGGATTTCTTCTTGTTTTAGCATATAAGAAACTAGTCATTGAAGTACGAATGGTATTTTTTATGGCAGAGAAACTAACTCTTTCTTTTGATAGTAAATCTTCTAAAGCTGCATTGACAGTCTTTTCGGCTTCAATTATTAAATCCGTTCTTTCTTTAATGTAAATGAAACCTCTTGAAAGTATTGCAGGTTTACTTAAAAGTCGATTGGTTTTAGTGTCAATGCTAACTAAAACGGCCACTAAACCTTCACTGGATAATATTTTTCTATCTTTGATAACCGCGGTAGATAATCCTGTAATGTCGTTACCGTCAACATAAATATCATCAGTGTGAACTGATTTTTTAGATTCATAAACTTCTCCGTCTTTTAAAGCTAAAACTTTACCATTTGATAAAACAAATAAATGGTTATCGTCCATTCCTATTTCTTTAGCTATTAAAGTATGTAGTTTTAGCATACGATATTCGCCGTGGATAGGAGCAAAGTATTTTGGTTTCATTAGTTTTAACATTATTTTTAGTTCATCTTTGTAAGCGTGTCCTGAAGCGTGAATGTTAGATAAAACGGAATTGGTAAGAACATTAACACCACTTCGAGTTATTTGATTGATAACTTTATTAACACTGGCGGTATTTCCAGGAATTGGACTTGATGAGAAAACAACGGTATCTCCTGGCATTAGTTTTATTTGGCGATGTTGTCCAAAGGCAATTCTGCTTAATGCTGCCATTGGTTCTCCTTGAGTTCCTGTACAGAAGATTAATATTTCATCAGGTCTTAGTGTTTTCGCTTCTTCTGGGGTAATTATGTAATTATCAGGACATTTAATGTATCCTATTTCTCTACCTATATTGACTGTTTTGTCCATTGACCTACCAAATAGCATTATTTTTCTTCTAAATAAAACACTGGCTTCGATTATTTGTTGAATACGATGTACGTTTGAAGCAAAAGTTGCCACAATAAGTCTTCCTTTAGCATTTCTAAATACATCGTGAATAGAATTAACTACTGCTCTTTCACTTAATGAATATCCTTCTACTTCGGCATTGGTAGAATCGGCTACTAATAATGAAATTCCTTCACTTGATAGTTTGGTGATTTTTTCATAATCGATATCTTTTCCAATAGGGGTTAAATCCATTTTGAAATCTCCTGTGGTTACAATACGACCATTAGGAGTATCAATAGCAAAACCTAATGCATCAGGTATGGAGTGAGTTACGTTAAAACAACTAACTTTAAAACAACCTATTTCAAGAATAGATTCGTGGTCAATTTCTTGAATATCAACTTTTGCTTTTATTTTAAATTCTGCAAGTTTATGTCTTATAAAAGCTGCAGCTAGTCTAGGAGCATAGATAACAGGAATTTCAACATTTTGTAGTAAAAAAGGTAATCCTCCTATATGGTCTTCGTGTCCGTGAGTTATTAATAACCCTTTTATTTTATGTTGATTTTCTACTAAATAAGAATAATCTGGAACAATATAATCTACCCCTGGGGAATCATCTTCAGGAAACATTACTCCTGCATCAATTAATAAAATATTGTCTTCGTGTTCAACACAATAGGTGTTCTTTCCTACTTCTTCTAAGCCACCTAAAGCGAAAAAATATGTTTCGTTTTTTTGCATAAAAAGTCCTCCAAAATAATAATTAGTTTATTATCGCAAATATATAAAACTCGTGATTTAATTCTAGGAACAATTATACCATATAATTTTATAAAGTAAACAAATAACCGCTTTAATTAACAATTTTTAGTTGAAATAAATCTTTATTTTGGTATCATTAATGTGAAGGTGATAATATGTTTACATTTAAAACTAATAACTTTAAGGAAGATGCTGCTGCTTTTAGCAAATATAATTTTGAAAAAAACTATAAAAATAATGTCATTATTACGGCTGTAGGTGGTTCTTTAATGTTTGTTTTAAGTCTATTGCTTATTTGCTTAAATGAAAGTGTCGGATTTTCTATATCAATGTGTGCTACTTCTATTATTATACTCATTTGTGCATACGTTCTTTCTCGTACTCTTACTAAAGGAAAAGCTACTGTTGAAATTGAAAAAGTTGAAAGTGTAATTTCTGTTTTCAATAAAGATAACTTTGAAGTTATTACAAAATATGTTGACGGCAGCGAGTCTAAAGGAGTTCAAGAATATGCCCAAGTGTTAAAAATTGAAGAAAATGACAATTACATATACATATTTATAAATAAGTTTGTTGCTTATGTAGTTAAAAAAAGTGGTATTGAAACAGGAACAGTTGCTGATTTTAAAAAGTTTTTAAGAAAAGAAAAGAATTTTGAAATTATAACTAGAGAAGAAAAAAAGAGTAATAAAAATCGTCAAAGAAGAAGAATGGAAAATAAGAATAAATAAGATGTATCACTAAGGTACATCTTTTTGTTTTATAAAATTCAATGATGTTTTGAGTTTAATAAATATAAATTTATGGAAAAATGTGTAAAAAGCGATTGATTTCTTATGGAATTTTGTGTAATTATGTTGTTTTAGAAAGATTTAATAATTATCTAATTATTTAGTTTTACGGGGAAAAAGATTAAAATAAGTTACAAATTTATAATCATCTAATCTTTTGTCTTCAATAACATCTTGAAGGTATTGTTGATATTCTTCTGGTGCTAGTTCTAAATAAATGACACTATGAAAGTTTTTACTATCTTCTCTATTTTGAGTATGTTCTTTGCATTCTGCTCTTAAATTAAATAGTTCGTGAAGTTTTTCTTTTTTTATAGTGTTTAAAATTGTGAAGTTATATAGCTTGCAATATAAGTCTTTTGACATTATTAATTGGTAATTATAATCAATGATATATCTTTCTTTTTGGTAATCAAATTCTGAAATAGCGTGGAGAATATGATTTTCTTCACTTGCAAAGAAGATACCGACGGAAACGGCAGGGTTTTCTTGATAACTCATTACTAAGGTGTTTGTTAATGAATTGTTGTAACAATTACCTACTATAGGTAGAAAGGGAATAGCACCTTTAAAATAAGTAGAAGGTGTTAATAAAAAGGTATTTCCGTATTTTGTTTTTAATTCGTAGATACCTTTTTGTGTTTCTTGAATGGAGTTTACTAAAGAATTTTCTTCTAAGTAAGCTTCAACATCTTTATTAAATTTGCTTATAGAAGTAATTGCACCTTGTAATTTTTGGTAATCTCTTTTTTCTTCTAAAGGAATATTTAAAACAACATTTTTATCAAGTTTGTTTTCGTGTTCTTTTTTTAACAATTCTCTAACTTCTTCAAAATTCATTTTTACCACCTGTCTATAATTTAATTTATTTTTCTTTTTTAGTAAATAATATTAAAAAAAGATGTTATAAAACATCTTAAATTTCGATTGCTCCTTTTATTTCTTTGAAAGGATTTTTCTTATCAATTCTATCATAGTATAAAATTCCATCTAAATGGTCTAATTCGTGTTGGAAAACAATAGATAGGTAACCATCTAATTTTTCACTTCTTTCTTCTTTTTTTAGAATATCATAAAATTTAACGGTTATTTTGTTATGTCTATACACATAGCCGTCGACATCTTTTGGAACGGATAAACAAGCTTCTCCTGTGGAAAGGAATGAAGGTTTTACAGAGAAAGAAGTTACTACGGGATTAGCAATAAGGTATTCGTGAACTTTATCTTCTTCTTCAAAATAAATGGCGATGATTTTTTTGTTAACTCCTAGTTGAATGGCACTTAATCCTACTCCTGCTCTTATGTCGTATTCTTCTTGTATTTCTGCTTTTTGGCTTTCTTTTACATATTCAAGCATTTCTAAAGCAAATTCTTCATCTTCTTTGGTAATTGGTAATTCGATATCAACGGATTTTTTTCTAATAGTTGCGTTTTTATCTTCGATTATAGTTAATTTTTTAAACATTTTTTACACCTCGATAGCATTTTACCACATTATCAAAAAGAAAAAAAGGTGGTTTTAATAACCACCACATTGTCCATAGCCGTTTGGCTTAGCCCAAAAAGCTCCTACAATGATTAATAATAAAAAGACAACGATTATTATTGCCCAAGCACTTCCCCAACCACCGTTGTTATAGGAATTAACTGGATAGTATGCTTGAGGTGCTTGATAACCATTTCCGTAGTAATACATATGTTTACCTCCTATCAATATAAATTATTCATTTTTTTCTTTTTTGTTTGTACATTTGGATTTTTGTACATTCAAAGTGTCTTTTTTAGACTTTTATACATACAATATAGTGGTGAATAAAATGGATAAATTAAAGGAATTTAAAGAATTTGTAAGACAAAATGAACACGTTTATGAACTTGTCAAAACTAATAAATATAGTTGGCAACAATTATATGAAGAATATGATATCTATGGAGCGGAAGCCCAAATTTTTAAAAAAGAAGTAAATAATAATACGGTTTCTAATCGTAATATGATAAGTGATTTAATAAATGCGACTAAAAGTATTGATATGAATAAGGTTAATGAAGGTCTTGATAGTTTGAAAAAAGTGGCTGATATTTTTTCGGAATTTACAGCTTTAAAAGGTGAAAGTAGCGATAGTAATGATTTGACAAGGAAGAGAAGGTATAGAAGGTTTGATCAATGAGAAGTAATGTAACGAATATTCTTAATTCTAATGATGATTATTGGCTTTTTTTAAGACAAAATCCTTTATGGCATCAAGTTTTAAGTAGACACCCTGAAAGAATTAATGATTTTATAGCGGAATATAAAACAAAAAGAAGAAAAAGGTTTATTGATAAAGTAGAAGATGCTTCAATGATGTTAGATTTAGTTAGCAAAATAATGGAAGAATAAAATTGACTATTTTGACAACTCTTATTAAAATGTTTTTGAGGAAGAAAAAATGGAAGAATTAGAATGGGCTTTAAAGATAAAAGATGATATTAAAAATAGTTCTTTGTATCAGGATTTAAAAAATAAAGAAAAAGAAATGTTAGAAGATGAAACAACTTTTGTTTTGCTTAATAAATATCAAGAAAAACAAGAAGAATATAATCAAGCTTTAAAATACGAAAAATATGGTTCTAATCCTAAAAAAATAAGGAAAGAGTTGGCGGATTTAAAACTGGAAGTTGATAGAAATGATTTTGTCAAAAAATATAAAGAAAGTTATCAAAAAATGACTTCATTATTGAAAAAGATAAATGAAACTATTTTAGGAGGTATTATCGATGAGAATTGTAAGTGGTAAATATCGTGGAAAAAAGTTATTATCTCCGATTGATGAAAAAACAAGACCGACTTCTGATAAGGTTAAAGAAGCTTTATTTAATATACTTGGTATGAAAGTCCAAGGAGCTACTTGTTTAGATTTATTCTCTGGAAGTGGTGCTTTAGGAATTGAATGTATTTCTCGTGGTGCTCAAAAAGTTATTTTTAATGATTTGAATAAAAATGCGATTAAAGTAATCAAAGATAATTTATCTTCTTTAAAAAATATTGATTGCGAGTATCAAGTTTTTAATAAGGATTATCAAATTTTGTTAGAAAACTTAAAAGAAAAATTTGATATCGTTTTTTTAGACCCACCTTATGCAATGAAAATTAATGAGAAAATTATAACTATTTTAAAAGAAAAAGAGCTACTTAATGATGATTGTGTTATTGTCGTTGAAACTTCTAGTGAAGATAGTTTAGAAAATCTTCAATGTTCTTATGAAAAATCTTATAAATATGGCTCTATTATGTTAACAATAGTAAAAATATAAAGGAAAAAGGAATAACTATTAGTCGGCTTAAAAATAAATGTTTAAATTTGATTTTTATTTCTTCTAGCATACTTAAATGTTGCATCATTAATGATAAAGAACCAAAGGAAAAAGTAAAAAGCAAATAATAAGTTTTGTTAATGTTAGTAGCATTTATAATGGAAAAAGCAGCACTAGAAAATTCAATAAGGGATTGTAAGAAAATCTCTTTTTTTATTATCGTTAAAGGTAATGAAAAATAAATCATTGTACCTAAAATTACCATTAAAGTTGATATTGATTGCAAAATTGTTTTTTTTAATGATTTAGGAAAAGAAAAGTTTTTTATGGAAGTGTTGATGTTTTCTTTAACTTCTTTAAAGGTTATATATTTTGGCTTTTCTAAAAATAAAATAGAAAGAATAAATAAAAGGAAAAATGAAGAAAAATAAAGAGAAAAACAGATTTTTTTAGCGATTTGGTATGTTAAAAGATGTCCTACTGTTAAATACATAAAACTCCACGAAGGGTAAAAACAAGTAAGTGAAAGAACAAAGGCTTCTTTTTTAGAAATTTTCTTTTTTAAATATAAGGAAGTTGTTAAAGAAGCACTTAAAGGAGTTCCTGATAGAATGCTAACGATAATAATTAAGCAACCATAACCATTTATTTTTAGTAAAGGAATGGTAATAAATTGAAAAATATAGGCGATTATTTCTAAAATATTTGTTTCTAAAAGTAAGTAAGTACAAATAAAAAAAGGTAATAAAGTAGGAAAAATAGTGCCAAAAAAGGTGGAAACTAAATTTTTTGATATTAAGACAGTTTCTTTAAAATATACAAAGCAAATTATAAAGAAAAAACTAGTTATGATTATCATTGTTTTCGAGTTTTTCATATTAAATAATATGGATTTTTTAGAAATAATATGCGTATTTGTGCTTATTTACTAAACAAAAAAATTTATTTGTCATAACTTAAAGTGAAAAGGAGGATTTAATATGAATAATAACTCTTGCAATCAAATGAATACTTGCCCAAGACTTACTCCAATCGTATGTCCAGAGAAAGTATGTTATGTAACTAGATGCTTCCCTGTAGAGCAACCTATCATAGTTCCATATAGAACCCATACTATAAATCAGGGTGTCATCGTTAATCGTTATTACCCAACTTATTCTACTTCTGAAGAAACTAGATGTCCTGGACAAAGTGCAAATCAATCTAATGTTTCTTTATAGAGAAAAGCCATTTAAGTGGCTTTTTTCTTTAATTAAATTTAATAATGTGATAACATTATTATAGATGTAGGTGATTTTGATGGGGAAAAATAAAAAATATGTTTTGGTAACTAGTTTCTTTTTAGCAATGGTAGTTACTTTTTTACTAGGAAATAAGATTTCGGCTTTTTCTTTGACATACGATTATGCTACTAATGGTGGTAGTAGTGTAGAAGTTAGCACTTTTGATTATAATGAAAATGATGAAGTTTCTTTAGATAATCAAGCTTATAAAACTGATTGGAATTTTCTTGGGTGGACTGATGAAGAAAATGGTATTGTTCCTTTAACTTTTTTTTCAATGCCTAATAAAGACACTGTTTTATATGCAATTTATCAATATGAAGAAATAACTTATACTGCTTCTTTTGATAAAGGTAATGCTTCAAGTATTAGTAAAACTAGTGAAAGTTGTACGATACCTGCTAAATATAATAATGAAGAAATTGTTTCAAGTTGTCGTATTCAAACTCCTTCTATTGTTGCTTTTGAAAATTTTGATGTTATTGGATTTGGAAATGATAAAAATAATGAAAATTCCTTGGTAGTAAATGCAGACAGTAGTTATGAATTGTCTTCTAATATTAATCTTGTTGCGATTATTAAAAGGACTTTTGAAATAACTTTCTTGAAAAATGATGCTGAAGCGATAATGATTTCTAGTACTGGAAATAGTTGTTCTGTTTATTCTTTAAATGATAGTTGTAATATTCAGTCATATAATATAACTCCGAAGAATGCTTATAGTGCTTTAGGTTGGAATATTAATGCAGATGACACATCTTCTAATTGGTCTGTTTTAACTCAAAGAACCTTTAATGGAACAATGTCTAATAACTATGATAAAGTTTTTTATGCGATTACTACTCCTATTTTGTATACCATTGAATATCGCTTTAATACAGCTTCTTTAGTTAATAATAATTATGATACTTCATATAATATTGAAACTTCGATAACTTTACCTTTGGTTGCTAAATATGGTTATACTGTTGTTGGTTGGAAGCCTGTTGTAAATACTGGTAATTGGAATGTTTCTCAAATATATCAAGATGAAGTTTCAAGTGGTAAATATGGCATCATTACTTTAGAAGTGGTTTTAGAACCTATAAATGTTAAAGTTAATTTTGAACTTAATGGTGGAGAAGCTTCTTCTAGTTATAAAATGGTTTCTTTTGAAACAAAATTAGGTGATTTGGTAACTCCAACAAAAAATGGATACAACTTTATTGGTTGGTATATGGACGAACTTTTTATTCATAATGTTACGGAAAACTCTTTATTAAATTGGACTGATAAAGAAACTAGTATTTACGCTAAATGGGAATTGGAAGATATTGTTTTAGATAATTTAGAAGGAATAAACAAAACTTATGATAGTTTAAGTAATGATTTAACTATCAATGCTACTCATAATTCTAATTTACCTTTTGCTTATAAATGGTATAAATTAAATGAAACTACTTCTTCTTATGAACTTGTTTCTACTTGTGTTTCTAAAACAATTTCTTTTAAAAATGTAAGTGATAGTGGTTACTATTATGTTTTGGTAAGTTTAAGTGATGACAATCTTCAAACTTCTACATCTAGTAATGTTGTAAAAATAACAATTAGTCCTAAAAAGGTTCAATTAATCAATATAATTCCTAATGATAAAATCGAAGATACTTCAACAAAAGCAACAGTCAGTGGTGGTGAGTTAGTAGGAATTATCGGTAATGATGATGTTAGTTTCAATTTAATTTCTACAATAATTTTACCTAGTAATAAAGTGGGAAATTACACAATTACTCCTTCAGCTAGTTTAACAGGAAATGACCATAATAATTATGAGTTAGAACCTGTTGAAGCAATCGAATTTAATATTCGAAATAAGGATATTCAATCAAAAAATAAAATAGTAACTTTGACATCTTCTGAAGGATTTAACAAAAGTTATAAGTTGTATTTTTCTAATAACACTAATTATGTAGAAAACTATGATATTGAAGATACTTTTGGAAAAGATTACTATGTTAGAAAAATCTATCAAATCAAGCTATTAGACAATGAAGAAGAAGTTGAATATTCTTCCGTTAAAGTGAAAATTAAAATATCAGGTAATTTAAAAAAAGCGACAAAATATAAAGTTTTAGTTTTAGGAAAAGAAAATGTAGTAAAAGAATGTAAATACGAAAATGGATATTTAACTTTTGAAAGTTCTTCCTCAGCAACTTTTGCTATCTTTTCTAATAAATATAAAGATTATACCTTAATAATTATATTTTCAATTATTCTATTTTTACTTGTTTTGGCTTGTCTTTATTTATTAATTAAACAATATTTAAAAAAGAAAAAAATCATAAAAAAAAATAAAACAAAAGAAGAAATAAAACCTGAAATAAAAAAGGAAAAAGTTAATGTTCACGAAAAATATTTGAAGTTAGCAGAGCAAAAAAAAGAAGAAAATAGGAAACAAAAATTAGAAGAAAAAATAAAGAATAAAGCAACTAAAAAATAGTTGTTTTTTTATTGACTTTATAAATAAAAAATTTTAATTAAAAAGTTGGCGGACAACCAAATTTAAAAAATTGACTTCTTATATATATATATATATATAATGGAAGATAAGATAAGGAGA
>CAYTZW010000022.1:0-20299 GCA_964442785.1 uncultured Erysipelotrichaceae bacterium | reverse complement strand
TAAAAATAAATAGTAATTTCTAGTCTATTAAAACTGAAGATGTATTATAAGCATCTAACATATATTTAATAATATTTTGATATTCTTTGTTATCAAAGTCTTTTAAAATCATTTTAGCGTCTTCTCTAGCAACTTCTAAAATTCGATAATCATCAATTAAAGAAGCATTTTCAAGTTCGACCATTCCACTTTGTTTACTACCAACAATATCTCCAGGACCTCTTTTTTGTAAATCATAAGTCGATATTTCAAAGCCGTCATTACAGCCACACATAAATTCTAATCTTTCTTTTTCTTGGTCTAAAGAAGTGAAAAGAACACATAATCCTGCTTTTCCATTTCTTCCAATTCTTCCTCGGAGTTGATGTATTTGAGCAAGTCCAAATCTTTCAGCTCCTAAAATAAGCATAATATCGGCTTCTTTTACATCAATTCCTACTTCTATAACAGTAGTCGAAACTAATATTTTTACATCTTTTTCACTATTAAATTTATTAATTATTTCTTCTTTTTCTAAAGATGACATTTTACCGTGTAAGAATAATACTTGGAAACGATTTTGATAATGATTTTCCAACAATTTATATACTTCGGTAACACTGCTTGTGTCATTATCAATAAGAGGACAAACAACATACATTTTAGAGCCATTTTCTAACATTAAATCTAATTTTTCTAATACTTTGATAAAATTTTGATTATCTTCTAATATTGTTTTGATTTTTCTTTCTCCATTTGGAAATTCTCTTAAAGTAGATATATCCATATCACCATAAATAGATAAAGCCATAGTACGTGGAATAGGAGTAGCACTCATCAATAAAAAGTCAACATTTGTTCCTTTTTTTCTTAATTTATTTCTCTGAATTACTCCAAATCGATGTTGTTCATCAATTACTACTAAGCCTAAAGATGCAAATTGGACATCATCTTGGATTAAAGCGTGAGTTCCCACCACAATATCTATTTCGCCATTTTTGATTTTATCTTTGATTTCTTTCTTTTCTTTATTAGTTAATCCACTTACTAGTAATCCTACTTTATATGGAAACTTTTCTAACAGTTTTGTCAAAGTTTTATAATGTTGCCTTGCTAAAATATCAGTTGGTGCCATTAAAGCTCCTTGATAACCTGCAATGGAACAAGCAACAAGAGAAGTGGTACTAACAATGGTTTTTCCAGTACCAACATCTCCCTGTAATAATCGATACATATTAGAAGAATTTTTCATATCGAAAATGATTTCTTCAATGACATTTTTTTGGTCTTTTGTTAAATTATAAGGTAAATTTAAAGTAAATTGATTTACTTTACTTAAATCAATCTCTTTTCCTTTATTACCATTATTTTCTTTAACAATTTTTTTGTTGTATAAAAGAGTTAAGGCATAAATTAATAATTCCTCATATTTAAAATAACGACTAGCGGCTTTTAAATCCTTTTCACTACTAGGAAAATGACGATAATAAAAAGCTTCATATCTACTAATTAATTTGTATTTTGTTGATAAAGATGAAGGAATAATTTCTTTTAAAATGTTATATTTTGCAGCAATTTCAAAAGAATATTTGACGATTTTGGCAAACTCATTACTTGATAATCCTTCTACAGTATTATAAATAGGCAATAATTGGTCTTTTTTTAAAGTATCGAACATAATATTGACTAATGTTATTTCTTTTTTTCGATGATTATATTTTCCTTTTATTAAAACATTTTGTCCTAATTTCAAAGAAGTTAGCAAATATTTTCTATTAAAGCAAACAACATTAAAAATATCATTATTAAAGCGTACTTTAAAATCAATTTTTACCAAATTATTACGTATTTTATAAGATGTAGGCAAATCAACTACTTCGACTTCAATAGTAATGTTTTGCTTATCATTGTAACTACTTAAATATAAATCCAAATTTGTATTTTCATATTTTTTAGGAAAACATTTCAAAACATCATTAAAGGAAAACAAATTCATTTTTGCAAGTAACTTCTTTTTTAAAGGAGTAATCTTTTCCATTTTTTGCCTCTTTTCTTTATTTATATTATAAAGGTTTTTTTAAAAAATAAAAACCTGTTTTTAACAGGCTTTATTCAACAGCAAAAATATAATAATAAACAGGTTGGTCCGCTTGAGCAACTTCAATATCAACACTGTAATTTTCTTCTAAATATTCTACAATTTTATCAGTATCTTCTTTATTTGCTTCTTCTCCAACATAAATTGTTACTAAATAATCATCTTCATCAATCATTGTATCTAGCATTTGACAAGCAGATTCTACTTTTGTTTTAGCCACAGAAACAATTTTTTTCTCGCTTACTCCAATAAAATCTCCTTCTTCAATTCTAAATCCGTCAGTACTACTATTTCTAACCGCATTAGTTAGTTGTCCTGTTTTGACTGAATTGATAGCTTCAGACATTTGTGTAACATTTTCTTCAACTTCTTCTTCTGGATTAAATAGCATACAAGCTAATACTCCTTGAGGAATTGTTTTTGTTTCAATTACGTGAACTGTCGCTTCTTTATAAACACTAGCTGCTTGTTTAGCGGCTAAAAGAATATTAGAGTTATTTGGTAAAACAAAGATATGTTCTGCATTTACTTTTTTGAAGGCTTCAACAAAATCTTGAGTAGAAGGGTTCATTGTATTTCCCCCTTTAACCATATAATCTACACGAACATCTTTAAAAATTTGTTCCATACCTTTTCCTGCACCCACAGCAATAAGGCCATATCTTTTTTTATTTTGAGCGATAGAAGCAATAATTTCATTATGTTGTTCTTGCATATTTTCGATTTTTAATTTAAGAAATTCTCCATATTGTTGTCCAAAATTAAGAACATCTCCTGGAGTAAGAGTATGAATATGAACTTTTAAAATGTCTTCATCACGAACTAAAACAATAGAATTTCCCATATTTGACAAAGTTTCTTTGACGTAGTTTTCATTAAATAGTTTCTTTGCTTGGTCAAGTCTTAAAATAAATTCAGTACAATAACCAAATCCTTCTTCTTTGGCTTCAACTTGATTTTGAACTCCTAGAACATCACTAGTATTTTCAATTCTAGGTATAGATTCTCCCTTAATGGAAGCATATAGTCCTTCCATAATATAAACTAATCCTGCTCCACCTGAATCTACGACTCCTGCTTCTTTTAAAGTTGGTAATAGTTTTGGTGTATTGTTCAAACTCTTTTTAGCTTCTTCTAAAGCATAGGCTAAAGTTTCTTCTATGGTAACATTTGTATGTTCTTTGATAAAATTGTCTAAAGAATTAGAAATATCTTTTATAACCGTAAGAATTGTTCCTTCGACAGGATTTAAAACAGATTTATACGCTGTTTCTTTTGCACCTTTAAAAGACTCATTTAACAAATTAGCATCAATATTTTGATTGCTTTCCATTGAAACAGCCATTCCTTTAAATATTTGAGATAAAATGACACCAGAATTTCCTCTAGCTCCCATTAATAAGCCACGAGAAAAAGCCTTGGCTATTTCACTGGCACTATTCGTTTTTAAATCTGATATTTCTTTAACACCAGACATCATTGTTAAATTCATATTGGTTCCTGTATCACCGTCAGGAACAGGAAAGACATTTAAAGAGTCTACATATTTGTGATTGTTATATAAATTGTTTGCAGCACAAATAATCATTTCTTTAAAATCTTGTGCGTTTATGCTTTTCATTAATAATCCTCCAAAATATTTAAAATTATAGTTTAACTATAATCACACTATCATCATTAGATACATTCACATTATACTATAAGAGAAAAAATAAAACAACTTAGTTTTTTTTATGGCGTTTACTTCCTAATCAACAATAAAACTTACGGCTTTTCTAATCTTTCCCCAATTTTGATTTTTTTCTTGATTTTAATTTGTATAGATGTTATTATATTCTAGCATTGTAAAAATATTAAAGGAGGGCGTATTATGGCAAAAGTATGTGTATTAACTGGAAAACATACAGTTTCAGGAAACAATAGATCACATTCTCTTATCGCTACTAGGCGTAAATGGCACGCTAATTTACATAAAGTTAAATTAGAAATTAACGGAAAGACCGAAAGAGTTTACCTTTCAACTAGAGCTTTAAGAACCCTCAAAAAAGCTGCATAATTAAAAGAGAAGTTAATCTTCTCTTTTTTTGTACTTTGAGGCTTTAAGTAAAGCTTCATATCCTAATTTTTTATTGATTTTTTCAATAATAGAGTTTACTTTATCATCTTTTTCTTCTGGTAAAGAAAAAAGATTAAGTTG
The DNA here is from genome assembly GCA_964442785.1 of uncultured Erysipelotrichaceae bacterium. Classification (GTDB taxonomy): domain Bacteria; phylum Bacillota_I; class Bacilli_A; order RFN20; family DUOF01; genus SIG223. Next base: position 16,025 of record CAYTZW010000022.1, on the reverse strand, counting down.
CTCTATTTTTTCATTTTCAGGTTTTAAATTTTTCAAAGTTACTCCTACAAGTCTAATAGGAATATCACCAAAATAATTATCTTCAAGCAATTTAATGGCTTCTAAAGAAATGCTCTCTTTATCATTAATAGGTTGTTTTAAACTGACACTTCTATTGATAGTTTTAAAGTTTTCATCTTTATATACCAAACTAACACTTAGCCCTACCACTTTTTCTTCCTTGGCTCGACTAGAAACTGATTTTGATAATTCTTCAATAGTCTTAGATAGAAACTCAATATTAGTAGTATTTTCATTTAAAGTTGTGGAAGTTCCAATACTTTTGGCTTCACTATCTTCACAATTTACAAAGTCATCACCATTTCCATTAGCACACGCTTGTAAATTATAATATGATTTGCCTAGAATACTTCTTAAAGTATCTATATCTTGATAAGTTGCTAAATCTCCTATTGTTTTGATACCTATTTCAATTAACTTAGGAGCACTTTTTTTACCTATTCCAAACATACTTCCTATTGGTAAAGGCCATAGCATTTTAGGAACATCTTTTTTTCTAATTAAGGTAAGTCCTAATGGTTTTTGATAATCTGAAGCCATTTTCGCCAAGAATTTATTAGGAGCAACACCAATAGAACAACCTAATCCTGTTCTTTTTAAAACATCTTCTTGAATACCTTTAATGTATTTTAAAGGGTCTTTTTCTTTTGATATAGGTTCGGTAATATCCATATAACATTCATCGATGCTTGCTATTTCCATAATAGGTGAATATTCTTTCAAAATAGAAAAAAATTCTTCAGATTTCTTTTGATACAATTTAAAGTTAGGTGGTATTAAAATTAAATCTTTACATTTCTTTTTTGCCATAAAAACAGGCATCGCGGAAGTAACCCCATATTTTCTAGCTTCATAAGATGAAGTTGAAATAACCGATTTATTAGAATTAAAAGAAATGGCAATCGGTTTGTTTTTTAAAGAAGGATTTTCTAAAATTTCACACGCCGCAAAAAAAGCATTCAAATCAATATGAAGTATTACTTTAGCCATTTTCTTCACCTCTATATAATGATACCCTTCTTTATAATTCTTATCTAGTATATTTTATCCACATATTTTCATAACTTTAAGGAAAAAAAACTTTTATCTTCTTATAATGTAAACACAAGTGAGGTAGCCATATGGAAAATGAAGTTTTTACAAATCAAAATGATGCTAATTTAGCTCTTATCGACTTATTTAAAATCTATAAAGAAGGAAATACAGAAATGCTTTTAGGCAAATATGAAAGTCTATGGACAAAACTACAAAGTCATCTTTTAGATAAAGCCAATATGAATAACAATTATTTATCTTTTAATGATTATTCCGTAGAAGAAAGAGAAAAAGTTTATGATTTTTTTACTTCTTATACACTTTATTTATTATCTTTAGATAAATACACTAAGCAACAAGAAGATGTTATTTTAAAAACAATGAAATTCTATACATCTTTCATCAAAGATTGGACTTATGAACAAACGGAACTTTTTTATAGTTTAGCAATTAAATATTTCACTAGTAAATCAGGATTAAAAATTCGTTATAGTTTTGATTCTGCTACAGGAATAAAAGACTTTAAAAATTGTGTTTTTTATTCAAAAGATGACCAAGTTTTATATGTTAAAGCAGCGACAACCTATTACAACAAAGAAAAGATAGAAGACAATGTAGTAGATACTCTATATGGAATACTTAAACACATTGAAACCGCTCATAGTTACAAAATATTAAAAAATGAAATTTCTCCAAGAGCTTTACTTTATATGAATGAAACTATATTTACCAATACTTTTGGAAAAAATGCTGCTAAAAAATTAATCAATGTTCCTTTAATGGAACTTGATACAAGAAAAAGAATTCATTCTTCTTTATCTATGATAGGTAATGAATTTCCTATTCTTAAAAGTTCTATCCATAAAATGACAAAAGAAGCCGAATACATCAATTCTTTAACCGCTACTCACTATGTTCCAAAAACTAAAAACTACGCTGATAGTTTTATTACAACAATGGCAAGTAAAGTAATGCGTGGAAAACCTAATTCTTGTCCTTCAAACATTAAAAGCTATTTATTTTTAAATGGACAAGTAAAAACGATTTTTCAACTTGAAAAACAATTAAATGATGCTAGAGAAGAATATAAAGAAAAACAAGATGATAGCACAAAGCAAAACTTTTTAGACCGTTTAGCAATCAATGATTATTTATTTAGAAGAAATAATGTCTTGAAAATACAAACTTTGTTCTATAAATTAAAAAACAAAATGAACCCTGATGATTTACAACAACTATTCCAAGCTCAAAAGAATACTAAAGATGATTACGATTTAGCGATTGTTTTACTAAAAGATAGAATACACGAATTGAATACTTACGCAGCTTCTAATTCTACTAATGTTAGTAGATATAAAAATGAGTTAGACCAAACAAAAGATTTATTAGCCTTCGCCGTATCTATTCCAAATAAAGATTTAGACAACAAAATTCTAAAATACAGCCTTAAAGCTAACAAATTCAACCTTTATGATGATAAAAAAATGAGATATTATCAAACTCTAACAGGTTTAGGATTTGGTTCTGCTGTGGCTAAAATCCAAAACTCACTAGATAATTCTTCTCAATATATTTTACATAATTTAACGGAAGAACAAGCAAAAGCAATAAAGAAACAATTAACAAGTAGAAACAATAATCAAATTGAAATAGTTCCCCCTTTAGAAGAAAAAAGACCTAGAAAATAATCATCTAAATCCTTTGTAAAGATAAATAACATCTTTTATTTCAATTACTAAGTTCTTTTGGAAAAATACTTTCATATTTAATTCTTTTTCCCTTTCTAAATTTAACAAATTTTCTAAATATTCTTTGATAATTAAAAAGGTTAATTTATCTTCATTTTCATTTTCTTCTAAAACTAAAACTTTATCAAAACATCTTTTCTTTTTAATAATTTGGTATTCTTTATCTTCTAATTTAAAAGGAGAAACCAAATAATATAATTCATTGAAATTGATAAAATAACAATTATGTTTTGCTAAACTTTTATACTTGTTTAAAATTTTAGGAGCATCTATAACTAAATAGGTGCTTTTTTCATTTCTGAATATTTCATAGTTTTTTTGATGATATAAGATTTGAAGTCTTTCATTTTTTTTGTATAATGAAACAACCGCTAAGGCAGATAAACAAAAACATTCGCCTTGCTGATTATAGGTTTTTATTTCATAATCATAATAAAATCTTTTTTCAAGAAAAATTAAGTAATCAACTTTAAAAATATTTAACAAATCATTTTGATGATATTTTTCTTCAATAATCGCAAATCTTTCCTTTTGATATTCGAAAATCGTGGCTTTCATTATAAATAACTCCTTACTAAAAAATGAAAAGTTTTCAAGGGATTAGAAACTTTTATTTTTAATAAATTAGGCCTTATTTTAACTTTTTTAGCATTTACATTGATTTTTTCTAATATTTCATTTATTTTATTTTTACTAAGATGTCCTTTAAAAATTACCGAAGAAAAAGTACACTCAACAGTATCAACAAAAGATATTTTATCAAAAGAAGTTATCAAATAAGTTTCACTTTGATTTAAAATTAAGGTTATCTTCTTACTTTTAAGATATTGTAATTCATAATTATAAATACTTTCAAAATAAAGTTGTAATATTTCCATTTGGTCATAGGTAAGAAAGTTGATTTTCCTTATTTTTTTTACTTTTTTGATTATCCTGATATTTTTAATTGAAAATAAAGATAAGATAGTAAAATAAGTTGTTATTTCCCCGACAAGATTAACATTTTTCTTTTCTTCTAAATATTTTTTGGCTTCTTCTTTGGTATATATGGTCTTTATTTTTCGACTTTTAAGTGGTTTATCACTAAAGATTAAAACAGGATTTGAATAATTTTTTAGAATTTTGAATAGTTTTCTTTTTGATATTTTAGATTCTAACCTTATAACACTTATCAATTAATATCACCCTAATATAAACTATGACAAAAGTGGAATTTTGCAACTAATTATGTTAATATTCTTTTTGGTGATTATTATGCAAAAAAATCCTTTTATCTATTCTAACAATAATAAAAGATACTATACCGCAGATTATTATTTTAAAAATAAATATCAAAGCAAAACGGTAAAAGTAACTTTAGATGCTCATTTTTCTTGTCCTAATCGAGATGGAAAAATATCAACAGGAGGTTGTAGTTATTGTGCAGAAAACGGCTCTGCTGCTTCAATTATCCCCACTTCTTTATCTTTAGAAGAACAATTTGAATATGTAAAAAATATTTTATCTTTAAAATGGCCTAACGCTAAATATATTGCCTATTTTCAAAGTTATTCCAACACCTATGGAGATATGGAAAAAATAAGGAAAACCTATGACCCTTTTATCAAAAGAGGTGATGTCGTTGCCATAGATATAGCAACTAGACCAGATTGTTTTTCACCCGAGATATTCGACTATTTAGAAAACTTAAATAAACAAAAAGAATTATATATAGAACTTGGATTACAAACAAGTAATGACAAAACCGCGGAAAGTTTTAATCGTGGTTATGAATATGAAGTATTTGAAAAAACCGTCAATGAATTAAACAAAAGAAACATTAAAGTAATTGTCCATTTAATAAATGGTTTACCAAACGAAACAAAAAAAGATATGCTTCAAACGATAAAAGACCTTAATAAACTTCCCATTCACGGTATAAAATTTCATATGCTCGGAATAATGAAAAATACCAAATACGCTAATGAAGATTTTCCCTTATTATCAAAGGAAGAATACCTTGATATTCTTTCCAAACAATTAGAACTATTAAGGAATGATATTGTCATTTATCGTATTTGTTCCGACCCTGATAAAGAAAGTTTGATTAAACCTTTATGGCTAAATAAAAAGAAAGCAGTTCATAATGATTTAGATAAACTACTTTCTTCTTTAGATACATATCAAGGCAGACTTAACGAGAAATAGAGTTAATATTAATTGTTTCTTTTCCTACTTCTTTATCTTCTAAAACCGTTGCTAAATCTTCATTACCTTTTTTTAATAATTCGATTGTTTCTTTTGAAACATATTCCTTAGATATCTTGTTAACAGGAATATTTTGACCATTTAAAGATTTTGATAAAACCGCAATGGCTTTATCTTTTTCTGCGGTTATATAAATAGGTTTACTATAAATAGCACAACTATTATAAACGCCAATATCATATTTTCTTTGTCCAGCAGCTTCTTCTTTGATAATACCTTTTCTTTTCAAAGCATTTAAAGACCTTTTATCAAAAACATCAAAAGGAGCAACACCGTCTTTATATAATTCTTCTAAGCAATCAACTATCCTTTGTTGTCCTGATGTTAAAGTTAAATCTTTCAACTTTTCTTTATCAATAGTATATTTATTGACAGCAACATCTATTCTATTTTTATCATCAACATTTTCAACTTTTTGGATTGCTTTTATTTTTTTCATTTCACTTATGCTTTTAAACAAATTAACATAGTTTTGATTGTTATCATACCTTTTTGCTTCCAATTCTTCTTTATATTTAAGAGAAAAATTCACTAATGATTTTTCTAAATCATCATAGGCAGATGCAAATTCCTTTTTACCATCATTTTTGCTAATCATTTCTAATCCTTTTAAAATATTAGGAGCAATTTGTCCTTCATATAACTTTTGTTCTTTTTCAAACAATTCATTTTTATTATTTTTATAATTTGTATATTCTTCTTCATTAGCAAAAGACATAGATTGATAATCTTTTTCTGTTTTCTTTTTTAATGATAAATAATCAATAATTTGTTGTTCCTTATCATTAATAGGAAAATCGACAATTTCCAAATTAGCACCATTTACACTTCCTGAAATAGACCTTGTTTCCAAATTCTTAATTCTATTAAAATCTAAATTTTCTACTAAATGATTATAGATTTTTAAATAGTGCATTTCTTTAACTTCATCTTGAGTTAAATCCTTAATTTTTCCCTTTTGCTTTTCACTTAGTTCATTTAAGTTTAAATCTTTAATTTCTCCTTTGTCATTAATAACTTTAAGATTATTATCTCCAAAGTATCCCTTATGATATAAGTCTTTAACAATGCCTTTTAATTCTTTTTCGCATTTTTCTCTGGCTACATAATCATCTAAAGGTATATTTTCTAGCTTATGATAAGTATCATACATTTTACCAATATTATTCTTTTCCTTATCTGAATAATTAAACTCTTTTTCCTTATTGATATCATTTAAGTAATCTTTTAAACCAAAAGTATTATTAATCTCTTTTAAAGTTTCTTGTTCAAAAGAATGTATATGATAAAGGTCAAATAACTCTTTTGTTTCTTTTTTACTTATTTGATTATTGTTTTTCTTTTCTATTAATTCATTTATTCTATTTTGATGTTCTATTGTTTCAAAATATTTTTTAATTTTTCTATCATCTAAATCAATCTTTTTAATTGAATTTTCTTCTAATAATTTTCTTTCCTTAACAACATCTTCAATCGTAAAGGAAGCATTATTTCCAAATTCAAGATTTTTCTTAAATTCATTTTGAAGTTCACTTAAATTGCCACTAATAAATTCTATACGAGAAACATTATCAACTTTTCCTAGCATAAAACTTACTAAAGATTTATTGTAAGCATCAGTAGCTTGTTTTAAAAGTTCTTTTCTAGCTTCTTCATTTTCTTTTCCTGAAAATTGTGCTTCAATAGCATTTCTTGCCCTATCAAAATTAACAGCAAGTTTATAATAATCATCGTAGATTTTATTTAATTTATTCTTATTTTTAAAATTTGCTAAAGATAATTCATCGCCTTTGATAACTATCTTATATAATTTGAAGTAATCTTCTATTTTTTCATATAATTCTTTTTCATCTTTTGCAAGAGGTTTTTCCACTTTAGCGGGCTCCGTTTTTACTTGAGGATTAGTAGGATTTATTTCTTTTTTAGGATTTGCTTTATTAGCAGATAATTCTTGATATTGATTTTCTAACCATTTATCAATATCTCCAAAAATATCTTTTTCGCTTTTACCAAAATTCTTCTCATCATTAATTAAATCATTCATTTTCTTTTCTAATTCGCCTAATACTTCTGGGCCATATTTATCATTTAATTTTTTATTTTTAAAAATTTTAAATTTTTCATTTGCTCTTTTTTGTAATAAATCCATTTCTTTCTTTTGTTTCTTTTTAATTTTTTCTATTTGTTTCTTTTGATTACCCACAGATAAATTTTCTCTACCCTTAAAAACTGAATCAAAAGCTAAAGCAGGAGCAAAAAGAACACTCCAAAAATTTGCTTTCCCTTTGTTTTTTTCTAAAGATTTTTGTATTTGAGGTAAAAAAGCAGTATAACCAACTACTTGTAAGGCACCATAACCTATAAAACCTAAAATTGCACCTATCATAATTACCCCTCCTCTTATTTTTATTATAACTTATAAAAATAAAAGGTTCATTAAAATTTAAAAAAATTGTTGTAAAATAAAAAGAACTATGTTGACAAATAACATAATTCTTTCATATTTTAGGCTTTTGATAAAACTTTTTCTGTTTCCTTAGCAATATTTTTTTCTTTTGTACTATAAATTATATAGTTATTATAGATATTAATTTTATCTCCAAATTTTGCTTTTAATGCTTCTGTTTGTTCTGCTGTTAATCCTTTTACTAAACAAACTTTATATTTTGAACTAATATCATCAATAACTTCTACTCTTGTTTTAGTAACATTAATAGATTTAATTGGATATCTGACAACTTTAATTTTTTCATTACCATTAGTAGCAAGATATAAATCATTATTTAACTTTTCATTAACAATCTTTAATACCTTACTAGCTTCTTCTTCATTATAATCTTTCTCGAATTTATCTCCAACTGGACTAATAACTTTCTTAGCTTGTGTCATTTTAACTCCTAAAGCAGTGAAAATTCCAACAGGTAATCCGTCTTTTCCATATTCATTTACTAAATTATAAACATATTTTTGTTTTTCTGTTAACTTATTATATTCTGCTTCCGTTAAATCTAAAGTATGGTATTTGCAATAGTTTACTTTACGATAAACCTTAGTTACAGGAGAAGTTTTAATTGCTTTTCTTCCATTACCTGTTAAATCTTCAGCGATTGGCTTTTCTTCATCTAACTTAGGCTCGTTTACTTCTTCTTTAATTTCTTCTACTTCAGTTTCAATTACTTCTTCTTTAATTTCTTCTGGTTTTTCTATTTCTTCAATTACTTCTTCTAACTCTACTTCTTTTTCTTCTTTTTGTTCTAATTTTAAATCAGTAAAGAAATCATTTTGAATAGTTTTAATTGCTTCTTCTTTACTTATATTTTCTTTTAAAGCAAGTTTTTCTGCGATTTCTTCTTGGCAAGATATTTCTAAATCATATGAACTTTCAAAAGGTGTTTTGACACATTCTAGTACTTTTTCTATTAAATTATTATAGTCTTCTGATTCCTTATCAAAATATTTAGTTACCATTCCTTTTAGAACATAATGACCAAATGATTCAATTTCATTTGAAGCTCCAGTAAGTGTAAAACATTCCTTATCTCTATTTATGGCTTCTAATTCTTTTACATATGGAGCTAACTCTTCTTTTTTTGCTTTTAAATTAGAAATGCTTTTAATATATTCATCGACAATTTCTTCAGTTTTTGAAGAAGCATCAAAATTTTCTTCATTTTCATACTCTTTTAAATCATCTTCAACAACATAACAAACACTTAAATAGTAATCATTATAATTAATTTTATTTTTGTTTTCGTTAAATTGTATTACTAAATCTTCTAATTTTTCTAATTCATCTTCAGGATTTTTATTATTTGCAAGTATTAAAGTTTCTGCTAATCCTACATTATTTTCAAAACTTATTAATTTTAATTCTGGAGTTTCCTTAGAATTATATCCTTTAATTATATTACAAACTTCTTGATTAATATCATTCATTTCATTAACAGCGTCTATAATTTGTTCTTCAAAATGTTTTTTAACTTCATCAAGTCCTTTGTTTGTTAATTCAGTTTTAATAACATTTAAAGCATCAATTTTAATATCGCATTCTTTTTCAGATGTATTTAAAGCACTTTCATCAGCACCTAATTTTTCCATTTCTTTTTTAGTATCTTCATATTTTTTATTTATTCTAAGTGCAATTTGATCATTATAAAAGTCTATGTCTTCTTTAACTTCTTGATACATTTCATTTATCGCTAATATTGAAAATTGCATATCTGAATAATCTTTTATCATTGAAAAATTATCTGAAATATTAATTTTTTCAGCTTTACCAGAAATCATATCTAAACTTCTTCTAAGAATAGCTTTGGAGATTTCAGTTTCATTTTCTAAAGCATAATAATCTTTATCTATTCTACTATAAAGTTCATTATTATCGCATAAACTTTGTGCATTTTTTTCTAATTCTTGAACTTTGTTAACACTACTTATGTATTCACTAACTAAATCATCTGAATATTTTACTAATTCATCTGTACTTAATTTTTCACTTTTGTCAGCTTCTTTAGACTTAGCAATTTCAATTATTTTTTCAATTCTTTCTTCACTATATTCTTTTTCTTTGCCAAGATTTCTAATTTTTGTTTCTAAACTATCTTTATTATTAAGGTTTTTATTTTTTCTTTCTAAACTTTTATTAACAACATTTTTAGAAATAAAAGCAGGGAAAAAAGTTACTTTTGCTAAAGTATTTCCTAAACCTACTAAACCTTTTTTAAAACCTTTTCTTTCTTTATTCTTTTCTTGTTGATTTTTAACTCTGTCCACTACTTCATCATACGCTATTAAATTTGCACTTGTATAAAGCATTGCTCCACTTAATAATAATCCTAAAAACATAATATCACTCCTATTCGACAAGTAATATTCTATCATTATAGGTACAAATTAAACATATTTTGAAATTCGTTTGTGGATAACTAAAAAAGGAGTTTGAAATACTCCTTTATCTTATTTGTGCTCCTAAATTTAATACTAATGCTTCCACTATTTTTGAATGAACAGAAGCAACTTCATTATCAGTTAAAGTCTTATTAGCATCTTGATAAACAATATTCAATGCTAATGAACGGTAACCTTTTTCAACGTGTTCTCCTTTATATTCATCAAAAGGAGAAACTTCTACTACTAATTCTCTACCTGTCTTTTTAATTAATCTTGTAACTTCTTCACTTGTTATTTCTTCTTTTAAAAGTAGGGCAACATCTCTACTCATTGAAGGATAAGCAGGGAGTTTTTTATATTTAGTATCACTTGTTTTGGTATTTAATAATCCTTTTAAATCGATTTCCATAACAACAGTTTTATCAATTTTGTACTCCTTATACATAAGTGGGTGTACTTCTCCAATTACCGCAATAACTTTTTTATCTATTAAAGCTAAAGCACTTCTATATGGGTGATAAAATTCATTATCCGTTAATGGTTTATAACTAACTCTGGAAGCAGCAATTCCTAATTGTTTTAATAAACTTTCAAAAATTCCCTTAGCGGTAAAATAATCACTATTTTTCTTATTTAGCCATTCAGTTTTTTCTAATTTATTAGACAAAGCAACGGCAAGTCTTTCATAATCGTTGTTTTCAGTATAAAGATTTGATATCTCAAAAAGATTAACGTTTTTTACTTGTCTTGCTTGATTATATGCAATCGTATTTAGTAATGAAGGTAAAATTGATTTTCTTAAAATTTCTTTATCTTTTCCTAAAGCAGATTTTAGTTTTATTTCTTTATCTTTACTAGAAAAAACATCAAAATATGAACAATGTTTCTCATCGGTCAAACTATATGTTAATACTTCATTTAAACCATTAGAAATCAAAAATTCCCTGATTTGTTTTCTTTTTAATTGAACAAAAGTTAGTTCTCCGTGAGAATCCATATCATTAGGTAAAGTTGATTTTAAATGGTCATATCCTTCTATTCTAATAATTTCCTCTATTAAATCTTCTGGAATACTTACATCATTACGATAAGAAGGTACTTTTACTTCAAAATGATTTCCTTCCTCACGATATAAAAATCCTAATCTATTAAAACAATCTTTTACTTCATTAACAGAAAAAGAAGTTCCTAAAACTGAATTTATTTTATTTAAAGTAATTCCTATTGTTTTTTCCCTATATTTAACTTTATCATAAACGGCTACTTCTTCTATATCATCGCCATCTGCAAGTTCACGAACCATAGTAGTTGTGTATTCCATAACTTTTGCAAATTGAGTAACGTCTAATCCTTTAATATATCTAGCACTAGCATCAGAGAATAATTGCAATCTATTTGCTGTTTTTCTAATGGAAACACCATTAAATGAAGCAACTTCAATAACAATGTTTTTAGTATTTTGGTCTATCATTGTATTATTCAAGCCCATAACACCTGCTAAACACCCTGGTTCACCAGCAATAGTAACAACCAAATCATTAGGTATTATTTCTATATGAGTGTCATCTAAAGTGTCAACTTCCAAACTTATATCATCTCTTACCACAAAATTATTACCTTTTAATTTATCATAATCATACATATGTATAGGTTGTCCAAATAATAACATTAAATAATTTGAAATATCGACAATATTATTAATTGGTCTTAAACCAGAACCTATTAAGGCACTTTGTAACCATTTTGGAGATTCTTTAATACGAATATTATTGATTTTTCTAACGGAAAAGTAATCACATTTATCAGTATTAGAAAAAGCCGTTAATTTGGTGATTTTCCCTTTTGAACTTGCTGTTTTAGCAAAATCAACCTTCATTTTACGATTCATAATAGCAGCAATATCTTTAGCTAAATTAAATAAAGATTGACAATCTCCTCTATTAGGAGTTAAAGATATTTCTAGTAAAATGTCATCAAGTCCTATATATGCCAAAGGATTTTCATCTCCAACTGGAGCATCAGCATCTAATACGTGGATTCCTTTTTTTTCTTCTTCACTAATATATTTTTCTTCAACGCCTAACTCTGCTAATGAGCAAATCATACCATTAGATTCTACTCCACGAATAGTAGATTTTTTAATAGTTAAATCTATGGCAGGTAAATATGCACCTTCTTTAGCAACGATAACTTTTTGTCCTGCTTCAACATTAGGAGCTCCACAAACTATTTGTTTTGTTTCTTTTCCTAAATTAACTTGGCAAATATTCAAATGGTCGCTATCAGGGTGTTGTTCCTTTTTTTCTACATATCCGATTACTAAATTGCTACCTCTTGCAAGATAAGAAATTTCTTCAACTTCTAAACCTGCTTCCGTAATTGTTTGTGTTAAAACATTAATATCAATTCCTTCAATATCAACTAAGCTTGATAACCATTTATAACTAACTCTCATCTTAGTTCTCCTTTCCAAATTGATTTAAAAACCTTATATCATTACTATATAAAAGTCTTATATCATCAATACCATATCTAAGTAGTGCTACTCTATCTACTCCAAGTCCAAAAGCAAATCCTTGATATACTTCTGGGTCAAAACCTGACATTCTTAAAACATTAGGGTGAACCATTCCTGCTCCTAAAACTTCTATCCAACCAGTTCCTTTGCACATTGGACAACCTTTGCCACCACATTTACCACAAGAAACATCAACCTCGACAGAAGGTTCTGTAAATGGGAAATAACTTGACCTAAATTTTACTTTTCGATCTTCTCCAAACATTTTTTTAGCAAATAATTCCAAAGTTCCTTTTAAATCAGACATCGTAATATTTTTATCAACAACTAATCCTTCTAATTGGTTAAATTGATGAGAATGAGTAGCGTCATCATCATCTTTACGATAAACCTTTCCAGGACAAATAATTTTTACAGGACCTTTACCATTTAAGGATAACATTGTTCGTGCTTGAACTGGAGAAGTATGTGTCCTTAAAAGTCTTGTTTCATCAATATAAAAAGTATCTTGCATATCTCTTGCAGGGTGGTCTTTAGGTAAATTTAACATTTCAAAATTATATAAATCTTCTTCAACTTCAGGCCCTTCTTTAATTGTATAGCCCATACCTAAAAATACTTGCGTAATTTCATCGTTTATTATGCTGATAGGATGCTTGCTACCCCTAGCAAAATCTTCACCTGGCATAGTAATATCAATTCTTTCGTTCTCTAATTTTTCTTTTAATTCTTTTGCTTCTATTTCAGTTCTTTTGTTTTCGATTAAAGCGGTTACTTTTTCTTTTAGTTCATTCACAGTCTTACCAAAAGTAATTTTTTCTTCAACAGGTAAATCTTTCATTTTTACCATTAATCCGGAAATAAGACCCTTTTTACTTAAATATTTATTTCTTACTTCTCCTAATTCATTGCTATTAGAAACTTTTTCTAAATCCAATGTAACTTCTTTAATAATTTCTTCTTGTTCCATAATTTCCTCCTAAATAAAAAAATTATCAATCCATAGGGACGAATTTCCGCGGTACCACCCTACTTCACGATAATTATCATGCACTTCATTTCCTTTAACGCAGGTAACGTTGCTTATTAGGCACACTCCAAGGTGAATTCAATAATCTTAGTTATAGAAAAACTTTCAGCCTTTGGTTTTTCCTCTCTTTTTAACCAGTTTTTATTTACTAGTCCTTTTCAACATTTATGGTATTATTATATAATTTATCACTCCTATAATCAAGAAAATTAAACAAATCCAAGAAAAAGTTGAGAAATAGTCGAGACCAATAATTGTTTCATATATGTTAAAATTAGGAAGTCAGCAGAAGTTGATTTGCTGATATTTGGTTAGGTGGACTTAAAGCAGAAATGTCAGTAAGTCTTTTTTCTTCTGCTTGGCAGGAAGGAGTTACCATTTGATGTTATAAAATGGTTGATAATATTATTAGTTTAATAGAACTAGTCATTCTTTATGATATTTTAAAATTATTATTTGAAAATAAAAAAAGAGTCGACTAGACTCTAACCCCAGTCCATCTAACTCTATGTTTATTATATGTTATTTTTTTTGTTTTGTAAATATTCATTGTTATATATAAAATATTTGTTAATTGTTTTTGAAACTTTTTTATTTATTATATATCTTATGCATTAATATTGCTGCAGCTACTGAAGCATTTAAGGATTCTACTTCTTCATTCATATCTATTTTCACTACAATGTCTGCAGCATTAATACTATCTGTACTAACGCCTCGTCCTTCATTACCAATAATAATTGCGATTTTTTCTTTTTTTTCAAGTGTATTTAAACTTTTAGCGTTTTTTAAAGCACTTGTTACAACATAATATTTTTCTTTCTTTAAAAGGCTTAAAAGACCTTTTATATCATCTTTTATGATGTTCATACTAAAAGAATAGCCTTTACTGCTTCTTATAAGTTTTTCGTTATAAATATCAACTGTATCATTTGTCAACATTAAAGTATTAAATCCAAAAGCTTTTGCACTTCTAATAATTGCTCCAACATTAGAAGGATCTTGTAAGCCGTCAAGTAAAATAACCTTATTCGTTAGAATTGTACTAGTAGAAGGAATTTTGCATATTCCAATCAAACCTTGAGGAGTCTTTGTAGAAGCAAGCTTATTAATAATAGCATCTGTAACATAAATTATTTCAATATCATCTTTATACTTTTCATCAGATGTTAAAATTAATTCTAAAAGATTATTTTTTTTAGCTTCTAAAACAATATCTTCGCCTTCAATTATAAATAATCCTTTTTCATCACGATATTTTTTATCTTTTAATTTAACTAATTCTTTAATTTTAGGATTAGTTAAAGAAGTTATTTTATTCATCAAAGCCACCTCTTTTTAATTCATTTCTTAGTTTTTTATAATCAGGACAATAAATACTCACTTCATTCCAAAAATTTTGACTATGATTCATAAATTTTATATGTACAAGTTCGTGAATAACAACATAATCTATTATTTCTTTTGAATATTTGAATATCTCAGTATTATAAGTAATAAAATTATTTTTTAAATGATAAATACCATAAGCGGATTTTATATTTTTTATTTTGATTGAAGGCATTTCTTTTGATATACCCATTATGCTATAAAAATATCTTGTTCTTTCTGTAATATATAAATATGAAGAAGACAAAATAAATTCGTTGAATTCTAATTCTGTTGCATCTTCTCCAAATAAAGTGAATTTAGATTTCTTTTTCTCATTTTTATTTAATGCTTTAATAATCGAATTTTTGTTACTTAAAACAAATTCGTGAACTTTGTATGAAGGCATTAATAAAGGAGCAGTTACATATACTTCTTGATTTTTTATTCTAATATACATATTTTTAATTTTCTTTTTCTCTAAATGATAAGAAAGATTATCATCTAATTTTATTAAATGTTCCATTTAAATACCCTCCTTTTATATGATACCTTAATAGTTAAGTAAATTTAAGTAAAAATTTGTAAAAAAAAAGCCCGGCAACGTGCTATTTTTGCAGGGTCAAGCCCAACTATCTTCGCCACTGCAGTGCTTAACTTCTGTGTTCGGGATGGGAACAGGTGTGTCCACTGCGTTATAATCACCAGACTTATTTTATTCAGAGATAATCTCTGAAAACCGAATATAATAACGAATATGTTATCTTTTGTAATACCTTATTTAAGTGAAATATCATTTAAAAGTAAGTCCTCGAGCTATTAGTACTACTCAGCTCAACGTATCACTACGCTTACACATGTAGCCTATCAACCTCCTGACTTAGAAGGGCTCTTACTTATAAAAATGGGAGATCTCATCTTGAGATTAGTTTCACGCTTAGATGCTTTCAGCGTTTATCTATTCCAAACGTGGCTACCCAGCTGTGCCACTGGCGTGACAACTGGTGCACTATAGGTTTGTCCATCCCGGTCCTCTCGTACTAAGGACAGATTCTCTCAAATCTCCAACGCTCGCGACAGATAGGGACCAAACTGTCTCACGACGTTTTGAACCCAGCTCGCGTACCGC
>CAYTZW010000021.1:0-21954 GCA_964442785.1 uncultured Erysipelotrichaceae bacterium | reverse complement strand
CATCATAAACTGTAATAATGTATTTATAAGTAGAAGATAATTTCATAGAAGAACTAGTAGTATCATATTTAGCACTAGCAGCAGCACCTTCATAATTGAAATTAGCTTTACTAAATCCTGAAGTAGCATCAGAGAAATAGAATTCTTTAGAATTACCAATTATATAATTAATAGTACCACCAGCAACTAAAAGATTTCCAGAAGTAGAACCTTCTCTCATTACAGGAGCAGTTCTGTCGGTTTTGACATATGTGTAATCAGAAATGTTAGATATGTTACCTACATTATCGACTACTCTAAAGTAAACAGTATGATTATATATTCCACCCCAAGTACCTCTAGTATTATCTGCACTAGCATAACCACTATCCCAATCATTATGCCAACTAGATTTATCATAACTATATTGATATCTAGCAAAACCACTTCCGCTATCGGTTGCACCTTTTAGAGTGATAACAACATTTTGATTAGTCCAGTTACCGCCACTTGAATTAGTGATAGTTACATTACTGACATCAGGCCCAGTTTTGTCTACTCTAATAGTAGAGGTTTCAGAAATACTAGAAATATTACCAGCAACATCTATTGCTCTAAAATAAACAGTATTATCTCTTTCAACAGACCAAGTAGCAGCGGATTTTTCTGCTGTTCTTGATACATCCCAATCCTCTAGCCAAGTAGATTTATCATAACTATATTGATATTTTAAGAAACCACTTCCACTATCAGTAGCACCACCAATACTCATAACAACACTTTGATTAGTCCAGTTACCGCCACTTGAATTAGTGATAGTTACATTACTGACATCAGGCCCAGTTTTGTCTACTCTAATAGTAGAGGTTTCAGAAATACTAGAAATATTACCAGCAACATCTATTGCTCTAAAATAAACAGTATTATCTCTTTCAACAGACCAAGTAGCAGCGGATTTTTCTGCTGTTCTTGATACATCCCAATCCTCTAGCCAAGTAGATTTATCATAACTATATTGATATTTTAAGAAACCACTTCCACTATCAGTAGCACCACCAATACTCATAACAACACTTTGTTTACTCCAATTACCACCACTAGGATTATCAATAGTTACATTGCTAACATCGGGTGCAGTAGTATCAATTTTAATATAAGTTGTAGTAGAAATACTTGCTGCGTTCCCAGCGTTGTCTAAAACTCTAAAGTAAACCGTATTACTTCTTTGAGCACTCCAAGTACCTCTAGTATTATCTACACTAGTATAGCCACTATCCCAATCATTATTCCAGTTAGTATTATCATAACTATATTGATATTTAGCAAAACCACTTGCAGCATCAGTTGCTCCTTTTAAAGTAATAACAACATTTTGATTAGTCCAATTACCACCACTTGTATTAGTAACCGTTACATTAGTTACAACAGGAGCGGTTTTATCAATTTTAATATAAGTGCAATCAGAAACATTAGATACATTACCAACATTATCGACTACTCTAAAATATACAGTATGGCTATATTGTCCACCCCAAGTACCTTTAGTATTATTGGCGGTAGCATAACCACTATCCCAATCATTATTCCAATTAGTTTTATCATAACTATATTGATATTTAGCAAAACCACTATGAGCATCAGTAGCACCTTTTAAAGTGATAACAACATTTTGATTAGTCCAATTACCACCACTTGAATTAGTAAACGTAACATTACTGACAACAGGGGCGGTTCTATCAACTCTAACTCTTTGACTTCCAGCATAAGTAACATTACCTTTTACATCTTTAATATAAGCATGGTAATAAGTATCGGTTGTACTGGTAATTGATAAAGTAGCACTAGATACCCAAGAACAAGAACTATATCCAGGAGCGGTAGTAGAACTACTTGTTACAAAACAATAAGGAGATGATGCAAGACCAGAACCGGCATCACTAGCACCATTTATGGATAAATTAGATGTATATACCCAAGCATCACTTCCACCTGTATAACTTGTATAACTAGGGCCTGTTGTATCAGATGCTCTAATAGTCCAATGGAAAGCTAAATATCCAGTACTATATGAAGCTATTTTATAAGCGGCTTTTGTACAATTTGGTAGGTTGCCTGCAGCATCTGATCCTACTGAATAAATCCAAAGATAGTAAACAGTATTGACATCTACGGTAGGAGCAGTTGTAATAAATTGAACTTTTGTTGAAGTGGTATAAGTAAAAGTGCTTTCCCAAGTTGAAGGAGGAGTTGAACTGCTAGTAGACCAAGCATATTTGTAATTTTCTTTTGCGTTTGAGTATCCCCACAAAGCAACATCATCAGTTAAAGTAAAGGTTATTTTTGTTCCTGAAGCAATAGAGTATTGTGTGTTTTCAGAAGAATAGTAATTATTTGGATCCCAAATTGGATAAGTTGTATCAAAAACTAAATAACCTGTTTTACTATTTCCAGCGGCATCTTTAACAGTTATTGTATAACTTCCTTCAGTAGATAAAGAACCATAAGTATAACTAGTTCCTGAAATAGAACCTGATTTTGATATGGCTCCTGAAATTGTATAAGAAGCAAGGTTGGTGTCATCACTAAACTTTAAGGAACAACTATTTTTATATGTAGGTGAACTTGAATATGCTGAAATTGAACTTGAAGAACAAGAAATTACAGGGGCAGTTGTATCTTTAGTAAGAACAAGGGTAAAAAGAACTTCAGTATAGTTTTCTGAGGTATCATAGACTGTAAAAAGATTTCCACCTTCAAGTAAAGAACCATAGGTGTAACTAGTACCAGATATTTCTTTATCGGAATAAGAACCATTTTCTATTTCAGCAGTAAATCCTGATAATCCAACGTTATCTTTAAAAATTACTGTACAAGATGAATACACAGTTACACTTGTGGTGGTAGAATAGGTATTACTTCCACAAGTAATGGTAGGTGGAGTTGTATCTGCTGCTTTTACCTTTTCATTTGAAATTGCAAACAAACTAATGAAAGAAAAGAACAAAGCAATAACAAATAAACATATATATTTTCCCTTTTTCATAAATAACACCCCCAAGATTACGCCTTTCTTACCCAAAAGTGCATATCTTCTCTACGAGTACTATTATATATATATATATACTGGAAACAAAAAAGATTTCCTATTTTTCATATATAACTTTAGTTATATATGTTTTTTAGAAAATCTTGAACGTTTTTTTGTTTTAAAGAACGATATTTTTTAGTTCTTCGTTTATAAATTGACTTTGGAATAAGGAATAATATTTTCCTTTTTCTTTCATTAAATATTTGTGATTTCCTTCTTCTAAAATTTGTCCTTTTTCTAAGTATAATATACGGTCGACATCTTGAATTGTAGATAGTCTATGAGCGATAAAGATACAAGTTTTATCTTTGAAGAATTTATTGATACTATCTTGAATTATTTTTTCGGTTTCTGTATCTATATTAGCAGTTGCTTCATCAAGTATGATGATATTTGGATTTTTAAGTAATACTCTTGCAAAGGAAATCATTTGTTTTTGTCCTAGTGATAAAGAAACTCCTCCTTCTCCCATATTGGATTGGTATTTATTTGGTAAGGATTGGATATATTCGTGAATACCTACTAGTTTACAAACCTCGATAATTTCTTCTTCAGTAGCATCTAATTTTCCATAACGAATGTTATTTACAATAGTATCATCAAACATTAAAGGGTCTTGCAAAATAAAGCCGATTTTCGAATGAATATAAGATATATCTAAATCGGTATAATCGTAATCGTCTAAGTAGATTTTTCCTTCGTTTGGCTCGTAAAAACGATAAATTAAGCTAGCAATCGTGCTTTTTCCAGAACCTGTTCGACCGACTATCGCAATTTTTTCTTTTGGTTTTATTTCTAAATTGAAGTTTTTTAAAACAGTTTCGCCTTCTGGATATTTAAAGGTTACATTTTCTAATTTTATCTGTCCTGTTAAGTCTTTTGGTCCTTCAATTAAGGTATCTTTGTTTTCTACTAAGCATTTTTTATTTAAAGCATCGTCTATTTTTCTAGCGGCGATAGTTACTTCACTAAAATAGTCAAATTCCCCTGATAAATCAGCGACTGAGTATAAGCAACTTGTGAATAAGACAAAGTATAAATATAAATCTCCTAATGATATTTTTAGGTTAATATATTCTTTGTAAGATAAAATATAAAGAGTGGCTAAACAGATTAAAACAGCGATATCAAATAATCTCCAAAATACTTGATGATGTAATCCTATTTGAATTTTTAAAGAGGAGTAATCGTGAGAATATTTACTAAATTCGGCAACATTTTGGTCATCTAAATTTAAAGTTTTAATCGTGGTATAACCCATTATTCCTTCATTGATGTGTCCTAATCTATGTTTGTTAACTTCTCGTCTTTTATCATATAATTTGTTTGTTTTTTTGATTAAAAAGTAGGAAGCTATACTGACAAATGGTATCATTATCCAAAGTATTAAACTAAGTTTTGGATTAATAATAGTAGCGATTAATAAGGAAACTATAATATTGACAATACATACTAATATCCACATCATATTCCACATTCCCCCATCGGCGAAGGTTTCAATATCGGAAATTACGGTATGTAACATTGCTCCACTGGCGTGAGTTGAGTAATAATATGAGTCAAAATTAATCATTTTATGAAAAACTTTACCACGTAAATCAATACAAATAGCTTTTTTGTTTTTCATTGCGATACGCCAAGAAAAGTGAAAAATGAAATTGGAAAGTAAGGAAAAAGCCGTTAATCCAATTACTACCAAAACAATTTTATTCCATTTTCCAGAAGCTAAGGCACTATCAATTCCATATTTAGCAAAAATGATAGAACTTGTTAAGTTAAGTATGGAATAGAATGTCATACCTATCATTAGCCAAACAGAAACTTTTATTCTTTTTCCTAGCAATTCTTTATATATTTTGAAATAACTTTTTTGAGGATTTTTAGCCATTGTTAGATACCTCCTCTAATTTTTGTTGTAAAGCCCAAATTTTAGCGTATTGACCTTTTTGTTGTAAAAGATTTTGATGATTTCCTTGTTCAATAATTTTTCCTTTGTCTAAAACAATGATATTATCAGCGTCCATAACATTCATTAAGTTGTGAGAAATAATAATTGTAGTAGCTTTTATATCTCTTAAACTTTTCCTTATTTCTTTTGAAATATTATTATCAACGGCACTTAGACTATCATCTAAAACTAAAATCCTTTTGTTTTTAAGTAAACTTCTTACAATAGATAATCTTTGTTTTTGACCACCTGATAAGGTTACTCCTCTTTCTCCTACTAAGGTATCATAACCTGCTTCAAAATCTTTGATGTCTTTGTCTAAATCAACTTTTTTAACATAAGGTTCATAATCAGTATTTTTCTCTAAAATAGTAATGTTTTCTTTGACTGTTTTAGCAAAAAGAAAAGCCGTTTGATTAACAAAGGAAATGTTTTCTCTTAAATATCTTTTGTCAATATCTTTAAGTTCCGTACCATTTATTTTAATAGAACCTTCTTCATATTCAAATAATCTAGTCAACAAATTAACAAGCGAAGATTTGCCAGAACCTGATTTACCAACAATACCGATTGTTTGATTTTGTTTAATAACTAAATTGATATTTTCTAAGGCTGTTTTATCATTGTATTTTTTAGTAACATTTTCAAAAACGATATCACCTTCCAAAGAAGGAGTTAAAGTGCCATTATTAGCGTATTCATCATCTACTTTTAGATATTCTTGTAAACGAGATGTTGCCACGGAAAACTTAATGATTTTGCTAAGACTATTTAATAAATTAGGTACTCTATCTAATAAACGACCACTTAAAAGCATTAAAGTAGTAGCAAGTCCAATATCGATTTTTCCTTTTATAAAATTATAGCCTATTAATAAATAAGCACCGAATTTGAAAAGTGAGTAGTAATTATCAATGGAAAACCAATATATTTGATATGTACTTTCAAGTTTGTATGATAATTCTTCTTTTTGTTTATTAACTTCATTAAATTTTCTTTCTTCTTCTTGTTCGTTAGCAAATGATTTAACAAGGTTAATGTTGGTAAAACTTTGTTGTCCCATAGAGTCTAGTTTAGAAGCTAATTCAGAAGCTTTCTTTTCTCTTTTTCGAAGGTAGAAATAACCAAATAATAAAGCAAATGCTAGAACAAGAATTACGGAGATAAGTCCAAAGAAGAAAATCATTTTACTAAGAACATATATTTGCACTAAATAAACTCCTGTTTGTACTAAAGATTCAAAAATGTTATAAAAATATTTGTTGTAAAAATCAGCATAGGTTTTGGTATCTTCAATACATCTTTGAATTAGATTTCCAGTAGAAATAGAAGACAAGTAACTAGCAGGTAATTTAATTGAATTTTCGTAGAAAGAAATACTTACTTTTTCTAAAAGTCTTGATTCAAAAATACTTCTTGAAGTGTAACTTATAAATCGTGAAAGAACTTGTATTGCTCCTATAATTAGTAAAATAATGGCTAAACTAACAATAGCTTTATAAGTGGTTTGGTAGTTTATAAACTTAACAATAAATTTAGGTAGGACATCTTCTCCACTAGAAAGAATGGCAATAACTTGTCCGACGAAAAGAGAAATATAACTATCAAAATATTTGTTAATGACTAAAAAGATGATAGATATTAAATATAAAGGTAAGTATTTTAAAGTTGTTTTTAACAATATTTTTCTTTTATTTGTAGTTTTCATATTTTCCTCCTTTTATATTAAAAAATGATTGAAACAAAAACAAATGTGTTCATTTCAATCACTTCCTTTCAGAGTTTTAATAATAGTTTAATATATTATAATGGTTTTTACAATTAAAACTATTCATTTTCACTGGTATATGGTTTTAAAGATTCGAAGATTTTGATTGTTTTTTCTTCTACATCTTTAAGTTTGTTTTGTAAAGTGAGAGAAAGTGAAACACCTTCTTCATATAAAGATAATGATTCATCTAGAGAAACTTCACCTTTTTCTAAAATAGTTACAATTTCTTCTAGTCTTGTTAATGATTTTTCAAAATTAAATTCTTTTTCCATTTTTTAGTCCTCCTTATCCTTGACTTGAACTTGTAAACTTCCATTTGCAAGTTTGATTTTTAAGATTTGATTAATTGATAGATTATGACTATCAGTAATGATTTTATTGGAAGTATCAGTAACAATACTATATCCCCTTGATAATACTTTTAAAGGACTAATACTTTCTAACCTAGTGATTTTTTCTTTAAAAATATTTTTTTCTTTTTCCATATTTTGTTGATGTAAATGCTTTAATTGTATGGTCAATAAATTTATTTTAGAGATATTGTTTGTGATGATTTGATTGTAAATATTTTTCATTTTTTCATTTATATTTTCGATATAAACTTTTTTTCTTTCTAAATAATTAGTTGGATTTTTTAAAACATATCGGTTTTTTAATTCTTCTATTTTTGTTTCCTTTTTTTCTAAAATTTTCTTAAAACTATTGTAAAGTCTTTTATCTAATTCGATGATTGAAAAAAGGACATCATCAATATTAGGAGTAACCATTTCGATAGCTGCCGTTGGAGTTGGAGCTCGTAAACTTGAAGCAAAGTCAGCGATAGTGAAATCTATTTCGTGTCCGACACCACTTACAATAGGCAGAGGACTTTCAATGATAGCTTTAGCGACTTCTTCTTCATTAAAGCACCATAAATCTTCAATAGAACCTCCACCTCTAGCGATGATGATTAAATCATAATCTCCTTTTGAAGCTTCTTTGATATTTCTAACAATGTCTTTACTAGCTTCTTTTCCTTGAACTAGTGAAGGATATAAAGTTAATGAAGCGATAGGCCACCTTCTTAAATAAGTAGTTTTCATATCTTGTAAAGCAGCTCCTGTTGAAGCACTTATGATTGCTATTTTAGTAGGGTATTTTTTGATTGGCTTTTTATAAATAGGAGAAAAAACACCTTCGTTTTCTAATTTCTTTTTTAACTTTTCAAATTCAATATAAAGATTTCCAATTCCGAGTTTACTCATTGAAGAAACATATAATTGATAAGAACCACTTGCTTCATAGACACCTATTTTACATTTGACGACAACTTTATCTCCGTCTTTAAAATTCTCTTTTAAATTACGAGCATAAGAAGAAAACATAATAGCGTTTACCCTTGATTTTTCATCTTTCAAAGTAAAATAGATATGACCAGTTGGGTGGTATTTGATGTTTGATATTTCTCCTTCAATACTTAAACTCATCAAAAAAACATCATTTTCCAATGACCTTTTGATGTAGTAATTAAGTTCACTAATTGTCATATTTTTTTCCATTATAGCACCTTATCTAAAACACCATTTATAAGTTTATAGGCTTTTTCTTCACAATATTTCTTAGATAGTTCTACGGCTACATCAATAACGACTTCTTTTGGTTGTTTTAAGTATTTTCCTTGAGCTAAGGAAGTTAATAAAATAGCTTGCTCAATAAGACCTAATCTATCAAAATTCCAATTATCTAAAGAAGAATTAATTAAGGTAACTAATTCGTTGGTATTTTTTATAACTTGTAAAAATAATTGTTTAATAAATTTATCATTATCATCAATATTTTCTTTGGTTACATTTTCTAATATTTCACTTGGAGAAGGTCTATCTTCATCTTTTAGATAAAAAAGGTATTGATAAGTACAAATCATCGCTAATTCTTGTAATTTATTTCTTGTATATCCCACGATTATCTCCTCCTAACGTTTCATATCTTAACATATTTGAAACTTTTTTGCACTATAAAAGCGATAATTGTGAGAATTTTATTTTCTTAATTTTATTAACATTTTGATAAATTAAAGGGAATTAATTTTCTTAAAATGTTACAATAGCAACAGAGGTGAAAGTTATGTACTATACTTTTATGTGGAAAAATAAAAATATTAAGGTTGTTCCTGATGATTTGACTTTTCCTGCCGAATATCTTTTTAAGTATTTTTATCAATTAGTAATTGAAAAAAATTCTTCTCAATTACTTCCTCTTTTTTTAGATTATATCTTAGAAAATCAACAAGTTATAAGTAGAAATTTTAGTTGGAATCGTAAATATTTATACAATGTTACTTTAAATAAAGACGATATGAAAAATCCTCGTATTGAAGGTTCTTTGTTAAAATTTGAATTAGATTACCTAAAATATAAAGATATCAAAGAAAAAAATCGTTCTAGTCTTTCTTTTTATGATTTAAGTCGTGAAAATGATGAAACTTTTACGATTGATTTGCATTCGGTCGCTCTTGAAATGTTGAAAAATGAAAATAAGTCTTTTGAAGTTTCTTATTTTGAAAATAGTTTTTTAAATGAAGGAAAAACTGATGAAAAGTATAAATACATTAATGTTAGTATTCCTTTGTTTGATAAAAACTATAATTTAGTAGGTTATTATGATAATGATTTTTCTGATGTTGAAACTTGTTTTTCTGCCCTAGCATTTAATTTATCAAGTCGAAAAAAATCGGATTATGTTAAATGTTGGTTTGCAGATAAAAATTCTTCTTTTCCTTTGAAAAAAAACATCTTTGCAAATGACCAAATAAAAAGTGATTATGTAGGACTTTTTAAGTATTATGACAATGTTGGAACGAGGGAAAAACCTTCTTATTCCAAGAATTATATTAAAATACCTAGTAAAAGTATTTATGAAAAAGGAAAATATTTTACTTTTAATTGCGATCCTTCTAATTTTTATAGTTTAATGGATACTAATTTTAAAACGATTGATAAAAAGGTAAATGGTATTGATTTATTAGATTATATAAGACACAACATTTCTTCTAGTTATAAAAATTATGAAAATGTCGGTGTTGGTGAGAAAAAAGGAATTATAATTGGATATCCACGAGTATTAAATATTTTACAAGAAAATAGTCCTTATTCTTTGGAAAACACTTATTTGATACCTGCTCCTGTTTATAAAGGTAAAAAATATGAAGAACAAGAAAAACAATATGACAATAGTGATAATATTTTTCCAGATTCTTTAGAAAAATTAGTGAAAGCTACTAATGCTGAAACAGTAATGAAATATCATAATAATCGTGGTCTTTTCTTTATCGAATCAGCATTAGATATTAATTCCTATTATTCTAGTCTTGATTATAATAGAACTGCACCTTCCATAAAGTTAAATAAAGATAGTCAATTACAACTTCATTATGGAAAAAATGATTTTATTCGTCGTGATGGAGTTTTAGTTCCTTATGTTAAAAAATTGCCTTTTAAAATAGGAGAAATAGTGGAAGCTAAAAATCACGCTAGAAAAGTTTTTCAATTTAAAGAAAAGAATTATTATGAAGGTAAAAGAAAAGAAATTCCAACACCTTGGAAATATGATGATTTTGATACTAGTAATGAAGAAGATTATAGTGTTCTTATTTGGAAAGAAACTTTTATTTCACAAGAAAATTTTGATAATTGGAAAAGTGATTTTTTAGAAAACATAGAAGAAACCTCTACGGATTTGTATTTAATACCTTTACCAAAAGAAAATTCCAAAGATGAACAAAGTGTTGTTGATTATGCTAATTATCATATCCTTATTAATCATTCTTGGTTTTGTAAACTCGATGATTTAAAAAATTCTTTAATTGACGATATTGATAGTAATATTACTTCTTTATTAAATAAGGCTTTTCAATATCAAAATTACTCACTTGATAATTCTGGTAAGTATGTTTTAGGTTCTAGGGAAGAAGGAATGTATAGCCATTATTTACCGATTTTTAAAATTGTAAATGAAGAAGAATATAAGGAATTAAGGAAAAAAGTATATAGTAAATGGATAGAAAATAATATAAATCGTAAACCTAATATTTAAAATATTGAGATATAAAAATAAGCAAAACATTTATAAAATATATACAGATTTAAAAATTGTATGTTAAAATATTTATAACATAAAGATAAGGGGTCTGTGTATGAAAAAGAAAATTATAAATATTTTGCTTTTATTTTGCTTTATTTTCCCTTGCTTAGTAGCTTGTAATGACAATAGTCATATTCACAATTACTCAAAAACGGGAAAAGATGAACATTATCATTGGCATTATTGCCCTAAAGATAATGAAATAGAAGAAGGTTCTAAGCAAGTGCATTATGATAATGATAACGATGGACGTTGTGATGAATGCAATTATAAAATAGATAATCACGTTCACGATTTTAGTAGACTTGATTATGATAGTATTTATCATTGGTATGGTTGTAAAGATTGTCCAACAGCAGATTATGATACTAAAGAAGCTCATTATGATAATGATAAAAATGGTGAGTGTGATATATGTGGTTATTCAATGCCTCTACCGGAAGAAGAAAACATATATATTTCATTTTGGCTTGGAGACAGGGCTTTATTTATAAGAGGACCAATGCCTTCTTCCGCTACGAAAGTAAAATTGCATTATAAAGACATTGTTAATGATAAGGATTATTATCTTGATAATATGGCGGTTAATTCTTCTATTTCATATATTTTTCATATACTTTTAAAAGATTTATCCGTGGAAAATTCTCCTACTTATCTTTTTGAAATTGTAGTTTATGAAAATAATAGTTCTACTCCTACACGAACGATTGAATTAACAAGAAAAGATTTTTTTGAAGTTGACGAGTATTACAAAGACGGTAATAATATTTATGCCATAGTTGATGAAGAAGATGAAAAATTAGCTCTTAAAGCTGAAGTAATCATCGATTATACAGTTACTTCTATTGATTTGAAACTAGAGGACAATACACCTTATTTGGTAATTAAAGCCATAGGATCAAGAATATTAAGTGATGTGAAACTGGGATTTTATAAAGACGGCGATTATACTTATATAGATAATATTTCAAATAAAAAATGTGAATTTGAGTTTTCTGTTGATTTATCTAAAGTTGAATTTGAAGATACTGCTTATCTAACCTTTTATTCCTTTCTATATGAAAATAATTCAACATCATATACTCTAAGAGAAGACGTTGAAAAAGGCTCTTTAATTGAAAGTGGTACTTTTATAGAAGCTAACTCTGTAAAATATTCGGTGTTTGAAAATACTGGAATATTAATTATTAAAATAAGCAAGGTTAATTAATTATTTCTTTAATTTGTTTTCAATAGATTTGTTTCTTTTTGCAAAAACTTCATCATTAGGAGAAGTCATTAATTCGATAAAATCTCTTTTACTAATATTTGGCAAATTTTCAAAGGCTGTGGAAAGAGATTTTTTAATTGCGTGATGTTTGTTTTTCATTAAGATAAAAGCAGGATTATCTTTTGAAAAAGGAGTTTCTTCGTACACGCTTTTGGTAATATATTCTTCTTCATTATCATTTTTATCAAGAACAATATTATCTAAAATATAAGTATCATTATAATAAATATCTTCTTGTTCTAAATCAAAAGTGCAATATCCATAGATAGATACAATTTCTCTTTCTTTAGTTTCAGGATTTGTATTAATGTAGATGACATTATCATTTTGCTTAATTTCAAGGACTTGAAGATTTTCAAATTGGCATAAATTAATGTTTTCCATATTTTCTTTTTCACCTTTTAAATTATAAAGTTCAATTGGCGATAAAATGGAAAGTTTTTTTAAATTCTCTTTTTCTTTAAGATGTTTAGCAATAGTTAATAAATTATTCTTTTGTTGTTCTTTCGTTATCATAAAATCACTCTTTCTGTTTCCATTATAACTTGGATATGATTTTATTGACAACTTAAAGCAATGATAGTTGTGAATTAGTTGCATAAAAAAAAACACCATTCGGTGTCTTATTTAGCGTTTGCGATTTCTTTTTTTGCTGTTTCTACTAAGCCTTGGAATGCTTTGTAGTCATTAATAGCCATTTCAGATAACATTTTTCTATTGATGTTAATGTTAGCTAATTTTAATCCGTGCATTAATTGGCTGTAAGAAATTCCATTTTGGTTTGCAGCAGCATTAATTCTAACAATCCATAATTTTCTAAATTCGCTTTTTGTTTTTCTTCTATCTCTATAAGCATAAGCTAAAGATCTCATTACTTGTTCGTTAGCTGTTTTGTATAGAACGTGTTTTGAACCATAGTAACCTTTTGCTAATTTTAATACTTTTTTATGTCTTCTTTTAGCTACTGGAGCTAATCCACTTTTTACTCTCATCTTCTTTTTTCTCCTTCCTTATTAATTTTGGAATAATTGTCCAATTCTATTTGCATCTGTTTCGTGTACATATGCTGTTTTGTTTAAATTTCTTTTTTGTTTTCTTGTTTTAGCCCAAGTGTTTTTTCTTGTATGACTATGTTTCATTTTTAATTTTCCATTACCTGTGAATGTAAATCTTTTTGTAACGGCTTTTTTACTTTTCATTTTGTTTTTCATTTTTACTTCCTCCTTATTTCTTTACTTTACTTGATAAAAATGCAATTAAGTTTCTGCCATCTAAGACAGGTGCTTTTTCTACAACGGCATTTTCGCCACACATTTCAATGAACTTTTTGACTAGTTCCATTCCTGCATCAGCATAAGCTATTTGACGTCCTCTAAAGCGTAATACGATTTTAACTTTATCACCTGCAGCTAAGAATTTTTTAGCATTATTAGCTTTAGTTTCTAAGTCGTGAGTATCAATCGTAGCCGATAATTGTATTTCTTTAATATTAATTATCTTTTGATTTTTTCTTTGTTCTTTAGCTCGTTTTTGTTGTTCAAAACGATATTTCCCATAGTTTACTATTTTACATACAGGTGGAGTTGCTTCTGGTGAAACACATAACAAATCCAAGTCAACATCTCTTGCTAAACGCAAAGCATCATCTCTACTCTTAGTTCCTAAAACAGAACCATTTTGGTCAATTACAAGAACTTCTTTAAATCTAATAGATTCATTTACTAAATCCTTGTTCTCTTTTTTTACAAACTCGTTAATAATACTGTCCTCCTTAAATAAAATTAAAAACGGGCTTCATAGAACCCGTTTACAATATCAAATTAACTAAATAATTGTGAGATATTACCTACCGCTACTTAAGCAATCAGGTGAGAACGGGTGTTCTACTTTCCACTTATACTGGAAATATATTACACTAATATTAGAAATATGTCAACTCATTTTTGATTTTCCACAATGAAATACTTTTTAAGGAATAAGTGGTTTTAAAAATCTACCTTGAAAAGAGAAAAACTTAATTTTATAATGAGTAAAAAAGATGGGAGAACTTAAAAATGAGATATAGTAAATTTGAAAAAATTGTTTCTATAATTTTATCTGTTTTATCATTTGTCATAATGTGCTTAATTGATTATAGTTCGGCTACTGATTTTATTGCTTCAGTTTTGTGCTTTGTAATATTTTATTTAGCAATTCTTTTGACTGTTTTTTCTTATGATGATTTCTTTAAAAAAATTAGATTTAAAAACATTCAAAAAGCTTTAGAAAAAAGCATTAAAGAAAAAGATGAAAATCAAATAATAAAAGAATATAAATATAGTTCTATTTCTCGTTATGACCAATATTTAAAGAAAATATTTTTTGATAAAACAAATATGAAAAGAATTTTAGTTACTCAAAATGAATATAATACTTTTATTTGGGGTGAAAAATTAGTTATTTATCAAAAAGAAGATTATTTTGAAAATTTAGAGTATGCTTCTTGGGTTTATGACGGGGAAATTGAGACAAAAGAATGCTATCCTAGTATTGAAGAAGCCTTAGAAGATTGTTCGATGTTTTTAAAAGATTACAAGGAAGAATATATACCTACCAATACTAGAAAATATCAATATAGATGTAACATTAAATGGTCTTCAAAAAGATTAAAAAAGGAATTGCCATTTGGATTTGATTATCCAATTTCCATTAATTTGGAAAATCATTTTGTTGATGCTGCCATTAACATTTTGTATTGGGATAGTTTAAATGTGTCTTGTGGTTTTATAGAAATACTTAATTTTAATTTGGAAGAAAATACTAAATTTAAAATAATTGAAAATTCTAAAGTTGTTGGAGTAGGTAAAATATTTGTTCAAAAATAGTTTTCATTAAAAAAGGTTAGGAATTGTCCTAACCTTTAAAATGCCTATTTTTTATTTTCAATTTCTTTCTTTAAGAAACTTATAAATTCTTCAATAGTCATTGAAACAGTTTCATTACTATTATATCGACGATAAGAAACAGAAACAGTTTCTTTTTCTTTATCTCCTAGAATAATATTGAAAGGTATTTTTTGAATTTGTGATTCTCTTAAACGATAGCCTAGTTTTTCTTCTCTATCATCTAGTTCTACTCTAATACCATTTTCTTGAAGAACTTGGTATATCTTTTTAGCGTATTCTTGATGATATTGATTGTTAACAGGTAAAACTCTTGCTTGAACTGGAGCAAGCCAAGTTGGGAAAGCACCTGCGTAGTGTTCAATTAATATTCCAATAAATCTTTCAAGTGAACCGAATAAAGCACGGTGTATCATAACAGGTCTTTTCTTAGAACCGTCTTCAGCAACATAAGTTAAGTCAAATCTTTCAGGTAAGTTCATATCTAGTTGTATAGTTCCACATTGCCAAATACGATTTATAGAATCTCTTAGTTTGAAGTCTAGTTTAGGTCCATAGAAAGCTCCATCTCCTGGATTTAGTTTGTATTCAAATCCTGCTTGTGTACAAGCATCTGCTAAAGCTTTTTCAGCGATGTCCCAAGTTTTGATATCTCCAATATATTTCTTTTCTGGTCTTGTTGATAGTTCAATATGGAATTTTAAATTAAAGACAGAATAAACTTCTTTATATAAAAGGATAATAGAAGCAATTTCATCTCTAATTTGGTCTTCTCTCATAAAGATATGAGCATCATCTTGAGTAAAAACACGAACTCTAAATAAACCTGCTAAAGCACCACTAGCTTCGTGTCTATGAACTAATCCTAATTCTCCTAATCTTAAAGGGAAATCTTTATATGAATGAATAGAGTTTTTATAAACTAACATTCCTCCTGGACAATTCATAGGTTTAATCGCAAATTCTTTTTCATCAATAGTAGAAGTATACATATTTTCTTTGTAGTTGTACCAATGTCCTGATATTTCCCATAATTCTTTATTTAACATAATTGGTGTTTGAATAAATTGATAACCTGCTTTAATGTGAATTTTATTCCAAAATTCAGTTAAAGTATTTTTTAAAGTCATTCCTTTTGGCAACCAAAATGGAAAACCTGGTCCATAGTCAGACAACATAAATAACTCTAATTCTTTTCCTAATTTTCGATGATCTCTTTTCTTAGCTTCTTCAATAGAGTTTAGATGTTCTGCTAATTCTTCTTCTGTTGGAAAACAAATACCATATACTCTTTGCATTACTTTATTGCTAGAATCACCTTTAAAATAAGCACCACTTACTTTTAAAAGTTTGAAATGTTTTAACTCTTTAGTGCTTTCAACGTGAGGTCCACGACATAAATCAATAAACTCATCTTGTTTATAAGCAGAGATTATTTCATCTTCTGGCATATTGTTGATTAAATCTAATTTGTATTCATCATTTTTAAACATTTCTAGAGCTTCATTTCTTTTTAGTTCAATTCTAGTTATTCTTTTTCCGTCTTTTGCTATTTTTTTCATTTCTTTTTCAATAGCAGGTAAATCTTCTTCTTTAATAGAATCTTCCCCTAAATCCATATCATAGTAAAAGCCTTCTTCAATAACAGGGCCTACCCAAAATTTAGCGTGAGGGTATAATCTTTTTATAGCGTGTGCTAATAAATGAGCACAACTATGATTTAGGATACTTAAACTTTCATTTTCTTTTACATTAACCATAATTTTTCCTCCTTATAAAACAAAAAAATATCAATCCATAGGGACGAGTTGTCGCGGTACCACCCTACTTCATGATATTATCATGCACTTAATTATTCTGTAACGTAGATATACGGCATTACATTTGATAATGCTGCTCCAAAGTGGTAATTTTACACTCTATTAAAGATTTTCACCAAACATCTTTTCTCTAAGCATAGATTTTGTAAAATCGTGTCTTTTTCATTGCTTTGGTACATTTTAAATAATTTTTTAAAAATAGTCAATATTTTAATTAATAAAAGGTATTATTTCAGTTGATTTTAGCACTTACCAACAAATGTTGCTAATTTTTTAAGCTAAGTAAGACTACTTGTAGTCTTAAAAAATTGCTTAAAAAATTTTATGAAAAATTAGCACTAAAACCTTGACAGTGCTAATATAATGGTATAGAATTGTTAGCAGTTGGAGATAATAAGTGCTAAAAGGAGTGATAAAATGACAAGAAAAGAACATATATTGAAATTGATAGTAGAGCATTTTATCCAAACTGCAGAGCCACTTGGTTCTGTAACTTTGTTAGAAAAGTATAATTTACCTTTCTCTAGTGCTACTATCCGTAATGATATGTCGGATTTAGAAGCCGAAGGTTATATTGAGAAAACACATACTTCTTCTGGACGGGTGCCTAGTGCTAAAGGATATAAATATTATATTGAATTTTTACGTTCTGACCAACTTGATGATGTTATTAAGCATAAGTTAACTACTGTTTTAAAAGATGAACATAAAGCTCTTGATGATATTATCAAAGAAAGTTGTGAAATTTTGTCTTCAATGACTAATTTAACTTCTATTGTTATGGGAAATGATTCTAAAAGTGAATGTTTGAATAAAATTCAATTAATCCCTTTAAATGAAACAAGTGCGGTAGCGGTTTTTGTTACTACTAAAGGGCGAGTAGAATATAAGAATTTTGCTATTTCGGCTACTAATTCGATTGATGATATTCAAAATTGTATCGAAATATTAAATGATAGATTGGTAGGAACTTCAATTAATAAGGTAATTGAAAAAATGGAAGCTTTAAGACCTATTCTTAATGATTATATGGAAAAGTATCAAGTTTTCTTCAATACCATATTGGAAACGGTTGCTCATCTTAATAAAGATGAATATTCTGTTTATGGTAGTGAGAAGATTTTAGACCAGCCAGAGTTTACAACTAGTAAAGAAAAGATTAAAAAAATGTTTAAACTTATTGAAAATGATAAATTGTTCAATTTGGTAAAAAATCAAAATGACCGTATTAGTGTTTTAATTGGAGAGGAGATAGAATCTGATTTAGATGATGACGTAACTTTGATTAGTACTACTATTGATGTGGATAACGAAGTGAAAACGATTGCTTTGTTAGGCCCTACAAGAATGGATTATCAAAAAGCAATAAGTGCAATGGTTTATTTAGCAGAGCAAATTGGTTTGCTAGGAAAGGATAAGGAGGAATAAAAGTGGCAAAGGAAGAAACTAAAGTTGAAGAAAAAGAAATAAAGGCAAAAGAACCTAAAAAGAAAAAAAGTGTTGAAGAAGAAATGCTTGAATATAAGCAAAAATATCTTTATACTCTGGCAGAACTTTCTAATTTAGGAAAGCAACACGAGAAAGAAAAAAAAGATTTAGCAAAGTATTTTACACAAGATTTCTTATTAGAATTATTACCTTTATATGATATCTTCACAATGGTTATTTCTAATAAAAATGTAGCTCCTGAAGTTGCAGGATATTTAAAAGGATTTGAACTTGTTTATGCTCAATTTGAACAATTTTTAGAGAGAAATGGTGTAAGTGAAATTGTTACTAAAGTTGATGATGAGTATGACCCTTTATTGCATAATGCAATAGAAATTGAAGAAATCGAAGAAGGAAAAGAACATCGTATCGTTCAAATTTATCAAAAAGGATATAAAATACACGACCGTGTGTTAAGACCTACTTCTGTAAAAATAACAAAATTAAAAACTAATGAGCCAAAGGAGGAAATTTAAAATGGCAAAAGAAATTATTATTGGTATTGACTTAGGAACAACTAACTCTGTTGTTTCATATATGCAAGCAGACGGAAAATGGAAAGTAATTCCTAACCCAGAAGGAAAAAATACAACACCTAGTGTAGTTGCTTTTAAATCAAGTGGTGAAGAAGTTGTTGGTGATGCTGCTAAAAGACAAGCAGTTACTAATCCAGATACAGTAAGTTCTATTAAAAGAAAAATTGGAACTAATGAAAAAGTAAGAATTGGTTGTTTAAATAAGGAATTCACTCCTCAAGAAATCAGTGCTAAAATTTTACAATATATGAAAAGATATGCTGAAGAAAATTTAGGACAACCTGTAAACAAAGCTGTTATTACGGTTCCTGCATATTTCAATGATGCTCAAAGACAAGCTACTAAAGATGCTGGACAAATCGCTGGTCTTGAAGTTGTTAGAATTATCAATGAACCTACTGCTGCTGCTCTTGCTTATGGTCTTGAAACTAATAAAGAAGAAAAAATCTTAGTATTTGATTTAGGTGGAGGAACTTTTGATGTTTCTATCCTTGATATTGCTGACGGAACTTTTGAAGTCGTTTCTACTGCTGGAGATAATCATTTAGGTGGAGATGACTGGGACGAAGTAGTTGCTAATTACATTGTTAAAGAATTAGGAACTCAATATGGAGTTGATGTAACTAAAGATAAAATGGCTATGCAAAGAATTAAAGATGCTGCAGAAAAAGCTAAAATTGATTTATCAGGAATGTTACAAACAACTATTATGCTACCATTTATTTCAATGAATGCTAGTGGCCCTATTAACTTTGAATCTGTTTTAACAAGAGCTAAATTCCAAGAAATGACAAAACATTTAATGGATAGAGTAGAAATTCCTGTTAAACAAGCTTTAAAAGATGCTAAATTGAGTGCTAGTGAAATTGATGAAGTTTTACTTGTAGGTGGTTCTTCAAGAATGCCTGCTGTTGTCGATGTAATTAAAAAACTATTAAATAAAGAACCTAATAAATCAATTAACCCTGATGAAGCTGTTGCTATTGGTGCTGCTATTCAAGCAGGTATCTTAGCAGGAGATGTTAAAGATGTTTTATTACTAGATGTTACTCCTCTTTCTTTAGGAATTGAAACACTAGGAGGAGTTATGACCCCATTAATTACTAGAAATACAACTATTCCAGTAACAAAATCTCAAGTTTTCTCTACAGCTGAAGATAATCAACCTGCTGTTGAAATTGTTGTTTATCAAGGTGAAAGACCAATGGCTAGAGATAATAAAATGTTAGGTCATTTTAAACTTGACGGTATCAAACCAGCAAGACGTGGAGAACCTAGAATTGAAGTAAGCTTTAATATCGATGCTAATGGTATTGTAAATGTTAAAGCTAAAGATTTAGATTCTAATAAAGAACAATCTATCACAATCACAGGAACTAGTGGTTTAAGTAAAGAAGAAATTGATAGAATGGTAAAAGAAGCAGAAGCTAATAAAGAAGCTGATGAAAAGAGAAAAGAAAATGTTGAATTAAAGAATAAAGCAGAACAATTAATTAGTGATATTGATAAAGCTTTAGCTGAAAAAGGAGATTCTTTAGAAGCTAAACAAAAAGAAGAAACCGAAAAATTAAGAGATGAATTAAAGAAAGCAGTTGAAACTGAAGATTATGCAACTTTAAAAGAAAAAATTTCTCAATTAGAGCAAGCTGCAGCAATGATGAATCAATATCAAAATGCCGCATCAAATGAAAACACTTCTTCTAATAGTAACGACGGAAATGTTTATGATGCTGACTATAAAGAAAATTAATATAAAAGAAAGGTGGTCTAATAATGGCTAAAAAAGATTATTATGAGGTTTTAGGAGTTTCTAAAAATGCTTCTGCCGATGAAATTAAAAAAGCTTTCCGTTCTTTAGCTAAAAAATACCACCCTGATATTAATAAAGAAGCTGGAGCAGAAGAAAAGTTTAAAGAAGTTAATGAAGCTTATGAAGTATTAAGTGATGAACAAAAAAGAGCTGCTTACGATAGATATGGCCACGCTGCTTTTGAACAAGGAGCAGGTGGCAATCCTGGTGGCTTTGGTGGTTTTGGCGGTTTCCAACAAGGCTTCGGTGGCTTTGCTGATGTAGATTTAGGAGATATTTTTGGTTCTTTCTTTGGTGGAGGAGCAAGAAGTAATGCTAAAAACGGAACTCATCAAGGACACGACCGTTATGTTCAACTAAATATAGATTTTATGGACGCTGTTTTTGGTAAACAAGTCAAACTTCCTTTTAATTTTGATGATGTCTGCCCAAGTTGTAAGGGAACAGGGGCTAAAAGTCCTTCTGATTATCAAACTTGTCCTGAATGTAATGGAAAAGGAACTGTTGTTACCGATCAAAGAACTATATTTGGTGTTATGAGAAGTGAAACAACTTGTCCAAGATGTAATGGAAAAGGAAAAATAGTTAAGGAAAAATGTCCTGATTGTAAAGGTGAAGGTTACCAAAGGAAAAAAGTTGATTTAGATGTTAATGTTCCTGCAGGAATAGCAACAGGACAGCAACTTCGTGTCCCAGGAAAAGGAGAACGTGGAATTAATGGTGGCCCTAATGGAGATTTGTATATTGAAATAAATGTTAAGCCACATTCAATCTTTAAAAGAGAAGGCAAAGATATTCTAATGGATTTAGAAATATCCTTTATAGATGCCACTTTAGGAGCGGAAGTCAAAATTCCAACAGCCTATGGAGATGTAAACTTAACTATCCCAGAAGGCAGTCAATATGGAGATATTCTAAGAATTAAGGGAAAAGGTTTTAAAGATTTAAGAAGTAATAATGTTGGTGATCAATTAGTAAAATTAATAATTAAAACCCCTAAGAAAATTTCTAAAGAAGAAAGAGAATTATATACAAAACTTAGAAAAACAGATAAAACAACTGCTAATTGGTTTGATAAAATCAAAAATGTTTTTAAAAAATAATTGAAACAATATATGACTTTTTGGACAATTTAATTAATTGTCCTTTTTTTATTAATCTAAAATAACTTCACGTTAATATAAATATGGGCTCTTTAAATTCTGGGGTGGTTTAGGGTGGTTGTAAAGTTTAGAACCCCAAA
>CAYTZW010000020.1:0-23585 GCA_964442785.1 uncultured Erysipelotrichaceae bacterium | reverse complement strand
TTTTAGGAACAATTTTAGCTGCTTATAAAGATTTTGAAGATCGTTTTGCATTAGTAGAGACAAAACTATCTGCACTAGAAATTGTAAGACGTGCATCAATGAATAAAATTGGACGATTTAATAAACAGGATATCCGTGAACAATGTCCTTCACTTAGCGTAAGCAGTATTGAAGGAGCATTAAGAAAACTTATTGAGCTTGGTGAAATAAAACGTGAAGGTCGCGGTAAATCCATTTGTTATTATAGATTGAAGTGAAAAAATATAATTATAACTTTCCCTTAAAAGATAACTATTACCTTAAAATTCAGTTAAAAATAAGGTAAAATCAAAAATAATAAGTGTAAGCATCTAATCTGCTTTTATTGGTTTTGTAAAATCCTATAAGCTCATTTTAGTGATTTTCCATAAAATCCTATTAGATTTTACAGAGCTGAATAATCTATAAGACAACAAAGACCATATCCTTGAGCAATTAAGCTCTTGAATGTGGTTTCTTTTTTTATTCTTAAAGATGCTTATTAGGAAAATCCCTAATTAACTACATCTTAGCTTTTGATTTCAATTTAATACCCCTAGTGTATCTAAAAAGTTATTGTCCAAGATTATAATTAATTTGGATATTTCTACTATTTTATAAGATTATCTATATAATATTTTACTCTTTAAAAAATGTAAGTTTTCCGCAAAACACGATATAACAGTATTAGAAACAAGTGAAAGATTAAAATATATCGAAAGAGAAAATTACGCCCTGAAATAAGAGATTTTTATATTTTTTGCCAAGTATTTAGAAATTTTTTTATAACAAAAAAAGAAATAATTAATTATTATTTATACTAGATAAAATAATACTAGCAAGTTTCTTTTGCCCTTCATCATTTAATAAAGTAGTTTCTTTACTAGGCAAATATTCTTCACTAGATAATTCACTTATATCTATAAAATTTGCTCCTGCATCATAACTTCCTAATCTTAAAGAAGCATTTAATTGACCATAGAGTTCTAATCCTATGGCTTTTTCATTTTGTTTAATATTTGGATAAGGAAAATAATACCCTAAAACATAGATATTAGCCTTACTATTTATTTCTTTTATTTCATTAACAATGTTATAAATATTTCCTTGAATTTGAGCAACTTCTCTTTCAATAATTTCTACATTATAATAAAATTTTTCTTCTGCTACACTAAATCTTATATTAGCTAAAAAATCTACTAAACCTACTTGAATAGTAATGTATTTAGACTTCTTAATTAAATCAGAAATTTTAGCACTTTCATTTTCTTTTATAATAGTGGCCTTCACTTCAAGAAATCTTAATAAACTACTAGAATCTAAAGATGACCTTTTTACTAAATCATTGTATTCTTTTACCCCTTCGTTTTTAAGTTCTTCAAAAACATAATCAGCGTAAGAAGGTTTACTCATTAGTAAAAAATCTCCCATTGCTAAATACATAGAATTATTATCATTACCACGATTTATTTTACTACAGCCAAAAACTATACCTACTATGATAACAAA
The DNA here is from genome assembly GCA_964442785.1 of uncultured Erysipelotrichaceae bacterium. GTDB lineage: Bacteria > Bacillota_I > Bacilli_A > RFN20 > DUOF01 > SIG223. The sequence goes on along the minus strand of CAYTZW010000020.1, from coordinate 22,058 downwards.
TACCAACAACAAATTTGCAAGTTTCTTAATCATTAATAATCTCCCTTACAATATTAGCACCTACAGATTTTAATTTTTCATAAAAGTCATCGTATCCTCTTTCTAAAAAAGGAACATCAAGATAACTAACCCCTTTAGCACCTAAACAATAAATAAGTAAAGCCATACTACCTCTTAAATCTGTTCCCGTATAATACCCAGAGCAGAACTCTTTTCCCCCAACAATCAAGATTCTATCGGTAACTTGATAGTTAATTTTAGGAAATCCTATTTCTTCTAGTTGATTAAAACGGTTAGGAAATAAATTATCTTTAATTGAAGACAAGCCTTCTGCTTTTAACATCAATATTGACATTATTTGTTGTAAATCTGTGGCAAAAGAAGGAAAAACATCAATTTCTATATCACAAGCTTTTATTCTATTGGAACTGGAAATAAGTAAATCATTGCCTACTAAAGAATATTTAATTTCCATTTTTTGAAATGTTTCGAGCAAAAAAGAAAGATAAAAGCGGTCAAAATTTTTAATGATCAAATTATTTCCTAAAACAGCCCCTAAAATTGCATAACTTCCTGCTTCTATCCTATCAAACATAACTTGATAAGATATATTTTTTCTTAGCAAAGAAGGTTCAATAACTAAATATTTATTTTCGATATCAAAATCAATACCAAAACCACATACTTTTAAAAACTCAACAAAATCTATAAACTCTGGTTCTATCGAAACATTAGATAAATAAACATCTTCTCCCACTAATAAACTAGATAAAAGAACATTGATAGAAGCTCCTAAAGAATTTTTTTGAAAGCAAATATGACTTCCGTGAACTCTTTTTTTACTCAAAATATAACTTTCTTCGGTTTCTAAAAATAAATATCCTAATTTTTCAAATCCTAAAATGTGTTGGTCAATCGGGCGAGTACCTATTTTACACCCTCCAGCTTTGCCAATTTCGACACTATCAAAAATATTTATTAAAGAGCCTAATAAATAATATGAAGCACGAAATTTTTTAGTAAAAGAAGAAGGAATTTTTTTATTTATGATATTTGAAGCATCAATAATTAAAGTTCCATTTTTAAATTCTATAAAAACATTTAGATATTCTAATATTTTTAATAAATCATTAACATCAGAAATATTTGGAATATTATGTAAAATGACTTTTCTTTTCAAAACTACCGCTCCACAAATAATCGGTAAAGAAGAATTTTTAGAGCCATTAACAGAGATAGTACCCGTTAAAGCATTACCACCTTCAATTTTATAAATTGTTTTCATTGTTTTGTCACCTATTTAATTCTATTAAAATAAATGACAAAAAATACATTTTAATTATTTGTCATACTTTAAATGAACACAAGCTTCAATAAAACCTTTGAATAAAGGATTAGCCCTGTCAGGTCGAGAAGTAAACTCTGGGTGTGCTTGAGTTGCAACAAAAAATGGGTGTTTTCCAAGTTCTATTACTTCTACTAAATCTTTAGTTCCTACACCTGAAAAAATAAAACCTTTATTTTCAAATTCTTCTTTATATTTATTATTAAATTCATAACGGTGGCGATGTCTTTCATAGATAACTCCTTGCTTATTATAACAATTATAAGCTAAAGTACCTTCTCGCAAGTAACAAGGCCAATCTCCAAGTCGTAAAGTTCCACCTATTTCTTTGATATTTCTTTTTTCATCGATAATATCAATAATAGGATATGAAGTTGTTTTGTCAAATTCTGTCGAATTAGCAGTTTCGTGTTTTAAAACATTTCTAGCAAATTCAACACAAGCTAACTGCATTCCTAAACAAATGCCTAAAAAAGGTTTTTTCATTTCTCTAGCATATCTAATCGCTTCAATTTTACCTTCAACTCCTCTTGGACCAAATCCTCCAGGGACTAAAACACCGTCACACAAATCTAACAATTTATTGATTTGTTCTTTGTTATTAGTTTCTGAATTTATCCAAACAATATCTACCGCTGACTCATAACAATAACCCGCGTGTTTTAAGGCTTCGCTCACAGATAAATAAGCATCGTGTAAATCAACATATTTACCAACTAAACCTATTTTTACGACCTTATTAACATTTCTAATAGACATAATTAAATCTTCCCATTTGCTCATATCAGATTTAACGATAGGCAAATTAAATTGTTTTAATATTTTTTCTTCAATATTTTGCTTTACAAAGTTCAAAGGTATTTCATATAAAATAGAAGCATCAGGAGCATCAATAACATTTTCTTTTGCAACATCACAAAACATTGCAATTTTATCTTTTACTTTTTCATCTAAAGTATAAGGAGAACGAGTAATAATAAAGTCAGGAGTAATTCCATAAGACCTTAATTCTTTGACCGAATGTTGAGTAGGTTTAGTTTTCACTTCCATTGAACACTCCAAATAAGGAACTAAAGTAACGTGGCAAAAAGCAACATTTTCTTTTCCCTTTTCTAATCTAACTTGTCTAATTGCCTCAATAAAAGGTTGTGATTCAATATCTCCAATAGTACCACCTATCTCAGTAATAATTATATCCGCTCCACTTTCACTAGCAGCATTATAAATTCTATTTTTTATCTCATTAGTGATATGTGGTACAACTTGAACGGTTCCACCATTATAATCGCCACGTCTTTCTTTTTCGATGACACTAAGGTAAATTTTTCCTGTCGTAACACTACTATTTTTAGTCAAATTTTCATCGATAAACCTTTCATAATGACCTAAGTCTAAATCTGTTTCTCCACCATCACTGGTAACAAAAACTTCTCCGTGTTGATAAGGGGACAAAGTTCCTGGGTCAACATTTATATAAGGATCAAACTTCTCAACAAAAACTTTATATCCACAATTTTTCAAAATTCTTCCAATAGAAGCAGCACTAATTCCTTTTCCTAAACCAGAAACAACTCCACCTGTTACAAAAATATACTTAGCCATTAAAATCACCCCTTTAACAAAAAAAGTAGTCCTCTTTTTGAGAACTACTTGGCTCTTTTTTAGATTAACAAATTATAGTCTTTTTTTCAATATTTAATGAATAATATTTTTCGCAATTAACAACAGTTTACAACAATAAATAACTATCTTTACAACAACTACTTTTTTATTATTGATACATTCCAATTATGAAATTTATATCATATTAACTGAAAATGATTTTTTTATTTACTATTGTACCTTTATTTTATTAAGCATTTACAAATATTTTAAAGCTTCTTTTAACTTACCCACAGAATTAAACCTAATCTATCCAAGTCATTTCTTTTTCTGCTTCGTAGAATGATTTTCCATCCCATATTTTTGCTTTAAGAAAATTTTCAATACAATCCTGTGGAGAAATTCCTTGATGTTCAAATTTTGTATCTATGACATCTCCATATCCATTATTATTTACTTCATAGATAATAAAAGTATATTTGTTGATTTCTTCATTATAATCAAAACCAACAAATAAATAATATTTACCTTTATATTCTAGAATATTATCGTTATAACCAATTGTTTCAATAAAATCTTTTAATTTTCCGTTTTCCATCTTAAATCTCCTTTGAAGTATTTTTTATACTTACTATACTCTTGACTTGTCAATAATCTTTTGGGTCTTATAGCAAAATTATTTCGTTCTTTGTATTCATGTATATGAAGAATTGGTTTTCTTGTTTTATCTAAATTAGGTTCCGGATGATAAGCAATTTCTTTAATTAAATAATGATTTTCATCATATATTCGCATTTCGTGAAATGTGCCATCTGGTTTTAGTTTTATATATGCACTACTTGTGTGAGATTCTTCAGGTAGACTATGCTTACCATCGGTGCCTTCTAAAACTTTAACCCCATGAATCTTATCGACTGTTTTATATGAAAATGGCACATTATTACCCAATGCATAAGTTCCACTGTTATATTTACCACGTTTTGTTATGATACCAATAGCATTAGTGTTTTCAATCCACCTTTCTGGTGAAAGAGTAAAAGCATTAGTACCCGCTTGATTTTTAAAGGAGTCGAATTCGACACCTTTAAAATTAGGGTTATTTAATTGCTCCCACAAACCAAGATATTCAATAGTATCCTTTCTCCTTAACCAATTTCTTACAGCTTCTTTTGGCTCTAATGGGTTTTTATATCTAGCAATATCTGTTAAAGAAAAAAAGTCTTCATTATTAATATGAATTAGTTTGTCTAAAACGATAATTTCTTTTCCTTTTGTCATATGCCCTCCTTGATGTAACCAAAATTGGTTACTTTTCTTTCAATTATCCCTATTATAATACAAGTTTTTAGATTAGTATCAAATATAAATTAAAATTATTAAAAATTTCAAAAAATTGTTAATTTTTAAGGTTAATGCAAAAAATATAAATTTAAAAAGATCTTTTCTTTTATTGTTAAAGAAAAGATGATGTACTATAAAAATACACCACCCCAGAATTTAAAGAACCATTTAAAGAGCTAAAAACTAGAGCAAACTCTAGTTATCTATTATATAGGTTCACAAAATCTTATGAGATTTTACAAAATATTGTTTTAATCTTAACCTTTAATGAATAATATTTTCAGGATTTACGTGTACTGTACAATGTTTAGTATCTTCTATTCCATTTTCAATGTTTAAATGTACTCTCTCTGCTATATCGTGAGCTTCTACAACAGACAAATTATTAGAAACGGATATTTCAACATCAAAATAAATTTTTATACCGTGTTTTCTACTTTTTAAAGAGTCAATTCTTTTAACTCCTTCAACACTCCTAATGATATTTTTAGCTTTTTCTAATGTATCATTATCAATGGCTTTATCAGTTATTTCATCTATCGCTTCTTGCAATATTTTCCAAGCAATGTAAACAATGAAAATACTTATAATTATTGCTGCAATAGAATCTGCAATAGTAATACTGGTAAACATCGCAAGTCCAATTCCTATAAGGCTACCAATAGAAGATAAGCAATCACTTTGATGATGCCAAGCATCTGCTCTTAAAGCAGGGCTTTTGTTCTTTTTAGCTACAATAATAGCATAAAAATACAAAATTTCTTTTACAATGATAGAAGTTCCAGCGGCAATTAAAGCTAAAACACCAATTTTTGAAGATTTATAATCACCTTTTATATAATCAATGATATTTTCACAACCACTAGAAAAGATACTTAAAGCAATTATTGCTAATATTGTAGCGGTTATAACTCCAATGACACTTTCTAATTTTTCGTGTCCGTAAGGGTGGTCTTCATCTGAAGGCTTAGCTGATATTTTTACTCCTATCATAACTGCTATTGTAGTTGCAGAGTCTGAAAATGAATGAATGGAGTCTGAAATCATACTCATACTATTTCCAAGAAAACCAGCCACCAATTTAAAAAAAGCTAGTATCGTATTGACTACTAATGTTACTAGTTCTACTCTGACAATAGCTTTTTCTCTTTCTTTTTCTTTCGTTTCAATTTTAGACATTATTAATATTCGTCCTCATCATCTAAGCTTTGGAAACCAAAAGGGACATCATCTTCATCTTCTTCGAATTTTTCATCAAATTCATCGTTTTCTTTTTCTTCGTCATTTTCTTCAGATTCTTCTGATTTTTCTTCATCTTCATCATCATCAGCAAGATAAATTTCATTCATATCAATATGAGATTTTTCATAAGGGTGTCTACATTTTAAATCCCAAAAATTTTCTTCTAGCATTACAAATCTTCCGTCTATTCCTAATTGTGAATAAAATCTTGAAATGTTATCTTCAATCTCTTTTGTTGTAAATCCTTGTTCTTCAACAACCCTTTTCCATAAATCTTGAAAACTTAATGGAACATCAGAATTTGAAACAATTTCATAAGCAACCTCAATCATACTTCTTTTCATTTTTATATCCTCCTACATTTTTTCTTTCTTCTCAATAGCTATCAAATCAAAAGCATTTCCTAAAACAATTCTAGTTGCTTCAAGTAAAGCTAATCTTTGTGAAGATAATAATAAATTATCTTTATCAATAACTCTACAATCAGCATAATATCCGTGGAAAAGTGTTGCAACTTTTTGAATATAATTACAAACCTTATATGGAGATAAAGTTCTAGCAGCATCGATAACTACATTTGGAAATTCATTTAACATCTTTAGTAATTGTAACTCTTTTGGATTATTAATTAAAGTGGAATTTGTATCTAATGTAATATTTTGTTGTTTAGCACTTTCCAAAATAGAACATATTCTAGCATAGGCATATTGAGCATAATAAACTGGATTTTCATTACTTGTTGCTTTTGCAAGTCCTAAGTCAAAATCAAAATGCGTAGAAGCCGCTCTAGAAACAAAGAAATATCTAGTAGCATCAACACCAACTTCTTCCACTAAATCTTTAATAGTAACGGATTTACCAGTTCTTTTAGACATTTTAACTTCTTGTCCATTTTCCATAAGTCTAACCATTTGAACAATTTCGATATGTAAAGCATCTTTATCAAAACCAAGTCCCATTAAAGCGGCTTTCATTCTATTAATATATCCGTGGTGGTCAGCACCTAATAAGTCAATTAATTTATCATATCCTCTTTGCATTTTATCCATATGATAACCAATATCAGGAGCAAAATAAGTATATGCACCATCTGTTTTAATTAAAACCCTATCTTTATCATCTCCAAAATCAGTTGTTCTTAACCAAGTAGCACCTTCATTTTCATAAATATAAGGTTTCAATTTTTCTAAAGCTTTCTCAGTATATCCAGCTTCCTTATTAGCTTTTTCAGAACTCCAAATATCAAAAGTAACTCTAAATTCTTTTAAAATTCTTTTGATTTCATCTAACATATAATTAACTGAAAAACTTTTAACGTTTTCATAACATTTTTGACTATCATCATTTAATAAACTATCACCATATTTATCTTTTAATTCTTGAGCTAAAGTAATTATTTCTTTTCCGTGATATCCATTTTCAGGTAATTCTTCTTTAATTCCAAATAATTCTTTATATCTTACCAAAGCAGATAAAGTTAGATTATCAATTTGATTTCCTAAATCGTTAATGTAATATTCTCTTTTAACATCATATCCTGCAAAAGATAAACAACGACAAATACTATCTCCTAAAGCGGCTTGCCTTGCGTGTCCTAGATGTAAATCTCCAGTTGGATTAGCACTAACAAATTCAACATCTATCTTTTCATTAATAGGATTTCCTTTACCAAAATCATTTCCTTTTTCAATGATTTTTTTAATCAAAGCAGCTAATTTATTTTCTTCTAAAAAGAAGTTCATAAATCCTGGTCCAACAACTTCAATTTTCTTAATTTGGTATTTTTCTAAATCAATATTTGCTACTAATTTAGAAGCTACTTCTTGAGGTTTTAATTTAACTAAACCACATATTTTCATAGCAACATTACTGGCATAATCTCCAAAAGATTTATCCTTAGGAATCATAATATCAATAGTTTCAACTTCAATTCCAAAAGAATTTTTAATAGCTTCTTTTAAAATCATTTTTAATTCAATTTCAATTTCATTAGCATTCATTATTTTCTCTCTCCTTAAACTCTAAAAAATGTTCAAAATTACCAACACAGACATCATTTAAGTATGTTTTATATTTAATAAACATTTTTAATTTTTCAAATTTATAATCAATAGTTTCAATTTTCAAATCCATAACTTGATCACTAAAATATTGTTTTCCAAGATAAGTATAACCTTTTTTGAAATAACTTTTATTAATATCTTTTCCATTTGTTCTAGTGATAACAGCTTCATCTTTGCTTAAAACCATTTTAACATCAATATGCTCATTATCCCGATTATCAACATAAGTACACACAAAAGTATCTTCAAACCTTTCCAAAATTGCTTCAGTTTGCAAAATAGATTGTTCAGAATCAACAATACTAGTTAGATTGATTTTCATTTTTTTTGCCACTCTTATCACCTTTGAATAATATTATATAGGAAAACAAAATATTTTACACTCTTTTTTATAATCTTTTAGAATATAAAAGTTAAATTACGACCATACTACTCACAGGTGAAAAGAATGAAAAAAACAATCTCTAAAATTCTTTTAATTTTTCCTTCCTTTTTAATAGTCTTTTCATTAATAACAGGTTCCTTATTTTATTTAACAATGTGGATTTTACCAAAATTAGATATAAAAGAAAGTTATGTTATTAAATATACCGATAATTCTAATGATTTACTTTTCCAAACTCATTTTCAAAACGAAGGAACTTATTTACCTTTAGAAAAAATAAGTCCTTATCTTCAATCATTCTATGTTGCAATCGAAGACAAAGATTTTTATCAACATTCCGGTATTGATTGGGCAAGAGTAGTAAAAGCTTTTTTAGTGAATACTACTTCAGGAAAAATAAAACAAGGTGCTTCTTCAATAACTCAACAATTAGCAAGAACATTATATTTAAACAACAACAAAACTTATACCAGAAAAATAAAAGAATTAATCTATGCTTCCAGAATTGAAACCTATTATTCTAAAAAACAAATATTAGAAATGTATCTAAACAGTTTATACTTTGGACACGGTGTATATGGAGTAGAAGATGCAAGTTGGTTTTATTTTCATAAATCTTCTCTAAATTTATCTATAAGTGAAGCTTCTTTACTAGTAGGAATTTCCAATGCTCCTAGCCTTTATTCTCCTTTAATAAACAAAGAAAAATCTTTGAAAAAACAAAAACAAATATTAAATATTTTGACTAAAAAGAAAATAATAACAGAAGAAGAAAAACAACAAGCATTAGAAGAAAATTTGATAATATATGGAGAAAAAAAGACAACTAATCTAAGTTATTTATCTTATTATCAAGATGAAATAGAAAAAATACTAAAAGATAAAAATATTTACACCAAAGCAAATCTCAATAAAGGTTTAACAATTTCTACGAATATTGACATTAATGTTTCACAAATTATTTATCAAATACTCCAAAAATATCTACCAAATGACCCAAATATCCAAGTAAGTGTCATTGTAATGAAACCATATTCCAATAAAGTAATTGCTTTACAAGGCGGTTGGAACTACAATCAATCATCATATAATCGAGCCACCACTTCTTTAAGACAACCTGCTTCAACAATTAAACCCCTTATCTATTATCTAGGACTTGCTAATGGAATGACTCCTTCTACTTTACTCAAAAGTGAAAAAAGCTCTTTTTTTATCAAAAACTATGGTCTATATGAACCTACTAACAATAATGATATTTATGCCAATGATAACATATCAATGATACAAGCCATTGGAGTAAGTGATAATATTTATGCTGTTAAAACAAATCTCATTTTAGGAACTTCAATGCTTGTTAATCTACTCCATAAATTTGGTATCAAAAATATAGAAGAAGTACCTTCTCTTGCTTTAGGAACTAATCTTTTGACACCTTTACAACTAACAACAATTTATAATACCTTTGCCAGTGAAGGAGTTTATTATAAACCTTCGCTTATCAATAACATTAAAGATTCCAATGGTAATATTTTATACCAAAACAAAGATATTCCATATCAACTATTACTACACGATGAAACTATTGTCTTAAATCAATTACTAACTTCTCCCTTTGATAAAAACTTAATTTCTTATGCAAATCCTACAATGTTAAATTATCCAACAAACAAAATTTATGCTGCCAAAACAGGAACTACTGATTCTGATTCGTGGGTAGTCGGTTTTAATCCAAATTACACTATTTCTGTTTGGATAGGAACCGATGATAATACTAAACTAACCGATTATTCCTTATCTAAAAAAATCTTTCAAGAAATAGCCAATACTATTGATACGACAACAAATACTTGGTATGACACAAATGACCATATCATAGTAAAAAGAGTGTCCCCTTTAAAAGGAACACTCTCTACAAATGGCTCTCTATATTATTATCTTTCTTAATATTCAACAACTTATTAATATTTAAAACATAAATTAAATAAAAGAAAGTACAAACGATAAATAAATAAGATAAATATTTGACATTTTTAGTTAAAATAAAAACAAAAGCAATTAATAACATACCTAAAATTCTACCAACATTAAGCATAAACTCAATAAAATATAAATATTCTCTTTGATACCTTTTTTCAGAAATACTTGGTAACAAAGAATAAGTTAATTGGTCGTGTTCAATCCTTGTTGAAACTTTAATACTCTCATTCATAAAACGATAGATTACTAGAAAAATTAGTTTAGTAGATATGCTTACAGGAATGGTAACAATTATTGTTAATATTACCACAGGCAAATAAGTATTTAAAAAGTTATCCTTATTGACTTTCTTTTTATGGAAATAACTCAAACAAATACTCATTAAAGCAACCGCACTAGTTAAATAACCTAATGTTGTTTCTTTACTATAATTAACATAAATCACCAAACTTAAAAGCAAAGAAGCAGTACCACCATCTGTCAAACCATAACAAACCGAATTTTTAATCATTTTAGAAAAAGCCTTTTTATCTTTAATGCTCAAAAAGAATTTTTTAAGGTTAAAATCTTTACTAAATTTACCACTAGTTTCTACACTAAATGATAATAAAAAGGAAATTCCCATAATAAAACTTAAAATGGCAAATATGTATGAATAACCTATTTTATTAATCAAAGTTCCCATAGAAGCAGGAACAAGAAGGCTAATTATTCCTTCAATAGCTAAAGAAGTAGAAAAATAATTTTTAAAAGAACCATTTTTGTTATTGGCAACGGTCATTGTCTTATAACTAGTATAATATAAGCCTTGTGCTAAAGATTCCAAAATAGCCACCAAATAAATAATCTTAACGATATTTTTTCCTAATAAAAGTAAAATCAAACAGTCAATTAGTTTAACAAACAAACTAATCCGATATGATATGATATCAGGTATTTTTATAAACCTATAAATAAGGTAAAAAAAGACTATATGTCCAAAATAATAAATAATATAGTATAAGACAACTTTCAAAACATTTCCGTCCGTAATTTTTAAAAAATACAAACTTAAAAAAGTATTAATAAAAACTTGCAATATTTGCCTTGTATTATGGGTTAAAATTAAATTTCTTGCTTTTACTTCTAAATCCTTCATAAAAATACCTCTTAAAAAAATATAAGACATTTCATTGAACTTTACAATATTTATTAGTAAAATTAAAGCATTGGAGGAAAATAAAAAATGGAATTAAAAGGATCAAAAACAGAAAAAAACTTACTAGCTGCTTTTGCAGGAGAATCACAAGCAAGAAATAAATATACTTTTTATGCTTCAAAAGCTAAAAAAGAAGGATATGTTCAAATTGCAAAATTCTTTGAAGAAACTGCTGGAAATGAAAAAGAACACGCTGAGATATGGTATAAATTATTAAATGACGGTATCAAAGATACAATGGAAAATCTAAAAGATGCTGCTGCAGGAGAAAATTACGAATGGACAGAAATGTATGCAGAATTTGCTAAAACTGCCAAAGAAGAAGGATTTGACAAAATCGCATATTTATTTGAAGCCGTTGGAAAAATAGAAAAAGAACACGAAGAAAGATATTTGGCTTTACTTAAAAATATCGAAGAAGGAAGTGTTTTTGCCAGAAGAACAAAACAAGTTTGGATTTGCACCAACTGTGGACATATCCACGTTGGAAATGAAGCACCAAAAACTTGCCCAGTTTGTGAACATTCTCAAGCATATTTCCAATTAAGAGTTATTAATTATTAATATTTAAAAAGGTCAACAAAGTTTTTATACTTCCTTGACCTTTTTTGTATTAAAATATTCTATTTATTTAGAAGCCAATCTATTATATTTTTATGAATAATCCCGTTTCTTGAAAAATCAAATTTATCCATTGAAAGAACATACTTTGGATAGTTATCATCTATTTTTTTATAAGCATCAAATTCCCTTTTTATCACTGATTCATCAGATAGAATATAAGCAACTTGGATATATATTTTTTCATCATATTTGGTAGCTATAAAATCAATTTCTCCGTTTTCTAAATTACCAATATTCACTTTATATCCTCTAGCAATTAATTCGTTATAAACTATATTTTCTAAATATGCACCAATCTGTTCTCTTTTTCCTTCACTTAATATATTAGTAAAACCTAAATCGGTTAAATAATACTTATACTTTCCTGTTAGTACTCTTTTACCTCGTACATCATATCTTTCAACTTTAGAAATAAGATTAGCTCTAATTATATAATTTAAATAATTATATAAAGTTTCTAAAGATACATATCTAGACTCGCTTTCAAAATACTTTTTCAAACTTTCTGGAGAAAAGGTTTGAGATGGTGTTGTAAGGATATATGTAACTATTCTATTTAACAAATCAATATCTTTTATTTTAAATCTTTTTACTATGTCTTTGATAACTATTGAATCATATATATCACTTAAATATATCTTTTTAGATACCTCATCTGTTTGCATAAAACGTTGAGGCATTCCACCCCATTTAACATAATCATAAAATACTTCTTCTATATTATTTTTATCAGTAATACTTAAAAGTTCACATACTTCACTAAAAGTAAATGGTGTGATTTTAAAACTTACATATCTACCTGCAATATGTGTTGCTAAATCACTAGATAACAAATCGCTATTAGAACCTGTTATAAAAATTGATGTATTTTTAGTTGCCCTTAACGAATTAACTACCTTTTCCCAAGATTCAACATTTTGAATTTCATCAAAGAAAATATAATACTTTTCATTATCAATAATTTTTTCTTCTATATATTTATTCAACTTTTTAGGATCTGTATATTCCTCATAATCAAAATTTTCAAAATTCATATAAATAATATGATAATTGTCTAATCCATTATTTTTTAATTCATCCATAATTTGCATTAATATTACAGATTTGCCAGAACGCCTAATTCCAATTAATACTTTAATTAACTCTTGATCATAAAATGGTCTTATCATACTTAAATATCTCTCACGAATTATCATATAAACAGCTCCTTTCTTTATGTTTATATTATAATATTGTAAATATATTTTGTCAAATTATTACGACACACCGTAATATTTTTGATATTTTTCTATTTTTTTACGGTTAAGATTTAAAGACTATAGTTTTAATATTTTTGAAAATGACTATTTTATGACCTTATTAGATTTTATTAAACGAAAAAACTTTTTTTACATTCGTTTTTTAAATATACTAGTTTTTTTGCAATTATAACGGTTTATTTTTTTTCTTATAAATGCATCATAATAAGTATAGAACAAACACATAATATAATATTTAATAATGCTATTAGAGATGAAGAAAGGCTTTTGCTTCTTGTAAGGTATGATACAATCACCCAAATAGCGACTAATATAGGTATTAAATCAGTAATACAACTTAATAACATACCTATAACAACGGTTATTAAGACAAATAGGATTACAAAAATAGAACAGATTATTCTTGCTAACATACCTAGAATTGCGGCAATTATAGTTGGTAAGGCTAATAAAATTAAAAGAAATAAGTTATTATCAATATATTTGTAAACAAAATCACCAGCTTTTATACCCCAACTTTCTTGGTCAAAAAAGTTATTACCACACTTTTCACCAAATTTTATAAGGGAATAACTTGCATTTTCCATTATGTTATATTTATACAAAAGAACAGCACCTGTTAATAGAATAACAGCAATAAGTAATCTTATAAAATCACCACTAATATTTTCTTTTCTTTCACTATCAATATTTTTAAACTTTTTCAAAAGAGAATATATTATAGTAATCGGAAAAAAGATAATTGAAAGAATAAGTAATGATATATGTTTGAAATTTTTAAAGTCTATTTTGTGATAAGTTCTTTTTTCTTTTTTTAATTTCTTTTCTTCTTTTTCTTTTTTAGAAGTAGTAACAGGTGCTACGTATCTATCAAGAGCGTTAGCATTAAGATCTAGCCACATTGCTAATGACCTTTTATTTCCTTGCATTTCATTAGCCATATCTATACAAAATTGTTGAGTTTCTTTGGTTCCAATGCTTTTTTCTAGTATCTTATAATTATCGTGCATATCAATACATAAATTGCCTAAGGTTTTAGTTACTAATGTTCTAATTTCTTCATTTTCACAAAATTGCCCATTTTTATATTTAGGTGCAAAATCTTCTAGTTTTCTATTTTTACATTCTTGAATAGTCATTTTTGTATTATATATTTTTACACTTAAATTTTTCAACTTAGTTGTTTTTAAAAGAGAATCATCTTTTAGACTACCATAATCATTAATGTCTTTAACATCTATTTTTAATTCGTTTGCTAATTGTATTTTTAATGAAGTATGATGATTTTCTAATACTTCAATAATTGTTTCTTTTCTATTTGCTAGGTTATCTTTTAAGTCTTTACAAGCCTTTTTTAATTCAACAGAATAGTTATAGATATCAGGATGTGATTCTTTTAAGATATTTTCATTTTCTAGGTAACTATGTTCTTTATCAACGTGAAATATACCAGTTTCTTCATCTATATGAATATCACTACTATAATAACCTTTTTTTACAGATGTAAGGGTACGAACTATTTCACCTTTTAGGTCACCAGTAAGTTGATATACATTTCTTTCCATATCTCGATATTTTTCAAGTTTCAAAGCGTCAGTATATCTATCTTTAAGTATTGTTTTACAATGTTCAATCTTATCTTTACCCATTTTCATTCTCCTAACTTATATTTACTATTTTACTCCTTTTAATAGCAAATAAAAAATGAATTTTAATAGTTTTCTAAAAATAACAGAGAAAATTAAAATCATAGTTATTTTTTGTTAAAATAATAGCCATTAACATTATGACAAATAATGTGATATAATTTTGAAAATAGGAGGTAAAATAATGGTAGAATTAGAAAATCAAAATTATCAAAAAAATAGAATAATATATAAGAAAATTGAAAGAAAATTGAAGAAGTTTTTAGGAAAAAAGGTGGTAATTAATCACGTTGGTTCTACCGCTATTCCTAATATGATAGGTAAAGATATTATCGATGTTTTAGTGGCGGCTAATGATAATTTGGAATTTGAAAAATTTAAAGAAAAAATTACTCAAGAAGGCTATTTTCCTAGTCTAAAAAGTGCTACTGATATTTATCAATTTTTTGCTTCCAAACAAGGAGAAACAAAAAAGGGAGATATTCATATTCATTTAGTAATTGCAAATACTAAAAGATATAATGATTTTCTTATTTTAAAAGAATATTTATTAACTAATAAAGAAGAAGCTGAAAATTACAAAAAGTGTAAAATGGAGATAGTTAACAATATTTCCAAAGAAAGAAAAGACTATAAAAATATAAAGGGTGAATATGTTACTAAATTAATTGAAAGAGCTAATGCTTTTTATGAAAATGAATGTCAAAGATTGTTACTTAATTTGGATAAATTAAAAACGACAAAATTAGGAGTTTTAAGAATTAAAAAAAATCTTCATATCAATGAAGATGTAGTGGAATTTTGTTATCGTAAAATCAAAAATGAAAAGTGTCATATTTCTAAAAAAGGTAAAAATTGGTATTGTGAAATTGATAATTTGCTTATTACCATTAATTCTAGTAGTTATTCTATTATAACTGCCCATAATTATAAATAAAAAGGAGGTTTTTAAATGCATAGATTAAAGATATTTTTTAATAGGTTTATTATTATTGCGATGATGCTTTTAATCGAATTGTTTATCGTATTAGTATCCGTTACTTATTTTAATACCTATTTTAGTTTAATGAAAGTATTAGGAACTATTCTAAGTATTTCTATTTTTCTTCACATCATTAATAGAAAACAAATCCCTGAGTTTAAACTTCCTTGGTTATTTTTAATGCTTGTTTTTCCTCTTTTAGGAACGGTTCTTTATATTATGTTTAGTGGTAATAAGATGACCAAAAAACAAAATAAATGTTTCAGTGAAATTGAAAAAGAAATGAGAAAAATAATCCATATTTCTAATGATGATTTATCAAGCGTTTTACAAGAGTACCAAGGAATTGACACCTATTTGAAAAATACTTCTCATACACAAAGCCATTTATATAACAAAACTAAATTTTATCGAGTAGGAGAAGAATATTTTGCTGATTTAGTAAAAGAACTTAAAAACGCTAAAAAATTCATTTTTATGGAATATTTTATTATAGAAGAAGGAAAAATGTGGAATACGATACATCAAATACTTCTTGATAAAGTTAAAGAGGGTGTCGAAGTAAAACTTTTATATGATGATTTAGGTTGTATTGGAAAAATAAAAGGAAATTATTATAAAAAACTACAAGAAGAAGGTATTGAATGTTATCGATTTAATCCTTTTAAACCTATTTTATCTGGTATTCATAATAATAGAGATCATCGTAAAATAACAATCATTGATGGTAATGTTGCTTTTACGGGTGGAATTAATCTTGCTGATGAATATATTAATGAAATAGAATTATATGGTCATTGGAAAGATACGGGAATTAAAGTTGAAGGTAGCTCTGTTATTAATTTTACAATGATGTTTTTACAAATGTTTGATGTCAACAAATCACAAAAAACAGATTATGCTAAATACTTAAATGTTCCTACCATAAAATATGAAAATGAAAAAGGTTGTGTTAATCCTTTTGGTTGTGGACCAGCATTTTTCTATAAAGAACAAGTTGGAGAAAATACTTATTTGAATATTATTAATTCTGCTAAAAAGTATTTATATATTACAACACCATATTTAATTATTGACTATAATATCTCTATTGCTTTAAAAAATGCTGCTTATCGTGGAGTAGATGTTCGAATTGTTACGCCTTCTATTCCTGATAAAAAAATTGTTTTCAATATGACAAGGTCTAATTATCAACATCTACTAGAAGCAGGAGTGAAAATTTATGAATATCAACCAGGATTTATTCACGCTAAGCAAATACTTTGTGATGACACTTTAGGAGTAGTGGGAACTATTAATATGGATTATCGAAGTTTAGTTCATCATTTTGAATGTGGGGTTATGCTTTATAATACAACATCTTTAATAGATATTAAAAAGGATTTTGACTATTTATTTACAACTTCAAAAGAATATAATTGTGATAATTTTAAAATGGGAAAAATCGCTCAAATCATTAATAGCATTTTATCTTTATTTTCTTCTATTTTTTAAATATTCATTTTTCTTTGTTTGTGTACTTGTTTACTTCTAGCAATAGCTAGAGTGGAAGCAGGTACATTTTCATTAATGGTCGAACCAGCGGCAACAAAAGCATTTTTTTCGATTACAAGAGGAGCAATTAAAGTAGCATTACAACCTATAAAAGCTTGGTCTTTAATTATTACTTTTTGTTTCTCTTTTCCATTGTAATTGGCAGTTATCGTACCTGCTCCAATATTTACATATTCTCCTATCTCACAATCATTTAATAAACTTTGATGTTTTATTTTTGTTTTTGATTTTATGATTGTGTTTTTCATTTCGACGAAATTACCAACATAGACATTTGAATAAAGATGACAATTATCTCTTATATGAGAAAAAGGTCCAATATGAACATTGTTTTCAATTATGGAATTTTCAATCACGGAATGTTCGATTATTGAGTTACTTTTTATGATACTTTTTCCTTTGATATAGGCATTAATTAAAGTGGTGTTAGCTTCTATTTCGCAATCATAATCAATTTGACAATTTCCTAATAAAATAACATCATTTTCAAGTAATTTTTCTTGAATAAAATTTTGTATTTTATTAGAAGCATTCAAATATTCTTGCTTTGTATTAAAACTGAAAAAATGATTATAAAAAGGATACTCATAAATGTTTTTTTTATCTATATAATCAAATAATTTAGTAATGTAATATTCTTTATCAATAAGGGGAATTTTAGAGATAACTTTTTTAGTTTCTTTGGTATCAAATAGGTAATATCCAGAGTTTTTAAGTAAGTGATTTTTGATGTTTTCATCAATATAAAATCCTTTTTCAGATTTAATAATGGCACTTGCATTAGCATCGGTTGATATAGCCATAAGAGAAGCCTTAGCCTTTGATAACAAATGGTGTAAAAGAAATTTAGAAATAAAATCTTCTACCATTATGGTATCAGCATTACAAACAAGAGCCGTTCCGTCTTTTTTTATCTCTTGCAAAGCATAGTTAAAAGCATCAGCAGTTCCTAAAGCTTCTTTTTGAATGACAAACTTAACATTATCTAAGACTTTTTGAAAATCTTTTTTATCTTTTTCTTGAATAACTACCAATATTTCATCAACATATTTTCTTAATAAATCAATATTATATTTAATAACTTCTTTTCCCCACATAGAATATAAAGATTTATGTTTTTCTCCTTTAAATCTAGTAGACTTTCCTCCTGCTAAAACAATTCCATATAACAATTAAAAACACCTCATATAAATATATGTGAGATGTTTTGCTTTTAAAACTATAATTCCACAATTCCAATGGCTTTTCTAATTCTTGCTAAAGTTTCTTGGGCTTTTTTTCGAGCTTCTAAACTTCCTTTTTTGTATATTTCTTTGACTTCATCTAAATGTTCTTCATAATATTTTCTTCTTTGTCTGATAGGTTCAAGTAGTTCTTCTAAAACTTGGTATAGATATTTTTTACAAGCAACATCTCCAAGTCCTCCTCTTTCATAATGTTCTTTCATTTCATTGAATTTTTCTCTATCTTTACATAAAGCATCAAGATAAATGAAAACAGGATTATCTTTTGTATTTCCTGGGTCTTCAACACGAATATGGTTAGGGTCAGTGTACATTGACATTACCTTTTTTCTTACTGTTTCAGAATCATCAGAAAGATAAATACAATTATCTAAAGATTTAGACATTTTGTTGTGTCCGTCGGTTCCTGGAAGTCTTTTAGCAGCATTATTTTCAGGTAAAATCATTTTAGGCATTACTAAAGTTTCTCCATATATACGATTAAAATCTTCGACAACTTCTCTTGCTTGTTCTAGTAAAGGTGCTTGGTCATCTCCAACTGGAATGTATTTTGCATCAAAAGCCGTAATATCTGCGGCTTGAGAAACAGGATACATTAAAAATCCTGCAGGAATACTTTTTTCAAAATTCCTTAATTTAATTTCTTCTTTGATTGTTGGATTTCTTTGTAATCTTGAAACCGTTACTAAATTAGCATAATACATAGTTATTTCTGTAAGTTCTGGTATTTGAGATTGAATAAATAAAGTTGTTTTAGTTGGGTCTATTCCACAAGATAAATAATCAATCGCTACTTCAAGTACTGAAGAAGAAACTTTGACAGGATTTTTAGCATTATCCGTTAAAGCTTGCATATCGGCAATAAATAAATAAAGTTGTTTTGTTTCATCTTCTTGAATTTTTAAAAATTGAGGCATTACACCTACATAATGACCTATATGTAATCTTCCAGTAGGTCGCATACCTGTTAAAACTATTTCTTTTTCCATTTTGCTCTCCTTATTTCCTTTTTCCAAAATATCCATTTAAAACATACTTCTTATCATTAGCGGTAATAAAAGCTTGTGAATCGTATGTGTTTGTTATTTCGGTAATTTCTTTGTAATTTCTAACATCTGTTACAATATATAACATATTCTTTTCATTATTCATACCATAACAATTAAATATCGTAACGGCATAGTTTTTTTCTCTTAAAGCTTCGATGAGCTTGTCATTAGTAGAGGAAGTTATGATTTGAATATCAATTTTATCATTAATTAAAATGTTTGACAAATAAGTTCCTAAAAAAGTTCCTGCTCCAAATCCTAATGAATAGCCACAAACAATTAAAAAAGAATTACTATCAGTATTTAAAGCTTTTTGAACGGCTAAAAACCAAATCGCAGCTTCAAAAATCCCTATTAAAGAAGCTAATAAAGTTCTCTTTTTGACAGTCATAATAACTCTAAAAGAAGCTAAAGACATATCCATTGTACGAGCTAAAAAAATACATAAAGATAAAACTATTTCATTCATTATAACCCCTCCTATTTTAAGGTAACATTACCCTCAGGTAAAATTTCAAACAATGACCACGAAGAACTTAGCCATCGATTTTCTATTTTATAAAAATAAAAATACAAAAACATTGATTTTTCTTCATTACTTTTCGTTAAATAAGTAAAATTAACTCTTAAAATAGAATATTTCGTATTGATGTTGTTATTTTGAGTTAATTTAGCATAACTAGAAGCAATGACCTTTTTGTTGTTAATTTTGATAATTTTCTTTATTTGAAAAGAATTGATTATTTCTTCAAATTCGATTGCTATCATTTCTTTATTATTGGTTGAAGTGTTTTTTACTATTCCATTTGAATCTAAATTGATAAAAGATTTTTCAATTTTATTCCAACTTTGTTTAGTGCTTATTTCCACGTTATTAGCAGAAATAAATCCAAGAAGGAAAAATGTAATCAAAATAATAAAAGAAAGAAAAACTCTTAAAACGGCTTTCATATATTCCTCCTTATGTTAATTTATTATATAATTTTCCTTGTTTGATATCAATTAAGATTGTAGAAATATCGCATATTTGATATAATTTATTATGATGAATTGAGGGATAATTATGAAAATGAAAGTAATTTTAGTTAATTTTCAAAATGAATATCTTTCCAAGAAAGGAAAATGGTATCGAAAAAGTAAGATGCCAAAGTTTATTACTACTAGATTTATTCCTTTTTGTGAGCGACACAAATTACCAGTTTATGAAATAAAAAGTGATTTTGGTTCACCTAATTTAACAAAAAATATTGGTTGTGCACCAGGAACTTATGGATTTAAAACACTAATTCCTGATAGCAAATTTGCTGCTAAACCTTTCATAAAAAGTGATAATTCTCCAAATTTTGTTAGGGAAAATAATGGTGAAATGCCCGTTGAAAAACCACTTGAATTTAAACATTGGCTTGATGTAAATATTGGAGACCCTAGTCAAATAGGCTATGTTTTAGTTTTAGGTATGGGACTTGAATCCTCTATTGCCTTAATAGGAAACGAAATGGCTAAATATGGTTATAAAATAAGAATTTTAAAAGAAGGAACGGAATCAACTAATAAAAATAAAAAATATACTGACTTTATGTTAGATAAATTTCCTTTAGTTTCTTGGGGAAAAATTATCAACTTTGTTACTTTTGTTAAAGATATGAATAAATATGCTAAAATTGTTCCTGTGGAAAGTAATTGGAGACCTTCTCTTTACCTACCTTTAGGAGATGATTATTCTGTTATAGAAACGGATACTAGTTTAGTAGCAGAGAAAAAAGAAACTTTAAAAGAAAGTGAAAAAAGACCTATTAATTTGATGACTACAGATGAAAATGAAACATTGAGCAAAGCCGAAACTATTGCAATGATGAAAAATCAAATGAAAAATCAATATAAAAATAGTGAAACAATAGAAACAGACAACTCAGAAGAAAATTTAGAAGAAGAAATAGAAGAAACCGTAAAACCAATAACAAGAAACGAACAAAAATTAAGTCAAGCAGATGCTGCTAGAAAAAGAGTTGAAGATTATTACAGAAAAATGAATGGTGGCGAAGTGGAAACGACAAAAGAAGTTGAACCAATAACACCTCAAGTAACCGAGCCTGTTAGAGTAGAACCTGTTAGAGTACAACCAGTAGAGCCTCCAGTGGTTACTAAAGTTGAACCTATAATTACCCAACCTGTAGTCCAACAAATACATATTAAAAGTGCTAAACCGGCACCAAGCAAAGAAAAATACGCTTATATTTTTGATTCAATGATTTATATTGAAAATCAATTATACAAAAATCGTCCAAAGGAAGTAACCCCTGCTAATTTTGTTAAGTCAAATATCATAAATGGTAATGTTGGAACAAGAAAAAATATCAAACCAAAAACCACAAATATTAATAAAATATCTGTTCACGAAAGATATATGTTACAAGCTCAAAAGCAAAAAAGAGATAATGCTATAAATGGAGTAAAAACAAAACTTAGCAGTGGCAAAAAAGGTGAAGAATAAAAGGCTCTTTAAATTCTGGGGTGGTTTAGGGTGGTTGTAAAGTTTAGAACCCCAAA
>CAYTZW010000019.1:0-24380 GCA_964442785.1 uncultured Erysipelotrichaceae bacterium | reverse complement strand
TAATATCATATAGGAGGCCATTTGAAATGACAAAAAACAATGAAGTAAATATTAGAAGTTCAGCCGCTGAATATCTTACTTACGTGGCATCGGTCGGTGAAGAAACACAAAACATCGAAGTTAGATACGAAAATGAAAATATATGGTTAACTCAAAAAATGATGGGATTACTATTTGATGTTGAAGTTCATACAATCAATTACCATATTAAGAAAATTTTTGATGACAATGAATTGCTCAAGGAGTCAACTGCTCGAAATTTTCGAGTAGTTCAAAATGAAGGAGATAGAACAATCTCAAGAGATTTAATTCATTATAATTTACAAATGATTATTGCTGTCGGATTTAAAGTGAACTCCGAAAGAGCGGTGCAGTTCCGTAAATGGGTTAATCAAATTGCAACCGAATACACAATTAAAGGTTGGGTAATGGATGATGAAAGATTGATTAAAGGAACATATCTAACTGATAAATACTTTGAAGAACAATTAGAAAGAGTTCGTGAAATACGAGCATCTGAAAGAAAGTTCTATCAAAAGATTACGGATTTGTATGCTACTGCTATTGATTACGATAAAGATGCTTTAGCAACAAAAAGATTTTATGCAACGGTTCAAAATAAAATGCACTATGCAATACACGGGCATACTGCGGCTGAATTGATTGTTGAACGTGCAAATTCTTCTAAAGAACATATGGGACTTACTACTTGGAAAGACGCTCCTAATGGTAAAATTCAAAAATTTGATGTTACTATTGCTAAAAACTATTTGAGTGAATTTGAACTTGGTCAATTAAATAGAATGGTAACTGCATATTTAGATTTTGCTGAAAGTATGGCACAAAGAAAGATACCTCTTACTATGGGAGATTGGGAGAAACGTCTTAATTCTTTTGTTGAAATGTTTGAATATGGTTTGCTAAAAGATGTCGGTAAAGTTTCCAATGAAATTGAGACACTTTATGCTGAAACTGAATTTGAGAAGTATAGAGTAATACAAGATAAATTGTTTATGTCTGATTTTGATAAATATATGCTTGAGTTAGAAGAGCATCTTAAAAAAGACACAAATGATAAAAAATGAATATTATAAAAAATAAAAGACAAAGGACAGTTATTTTTTCAAAAAAGTTAAATAATATAATTGTGGTAGTAGGTAGAATATTTGAGAATAAAGATATCACAGGTATTGATTTTTTGGAATTCTTGATTTACACTATAATAAAGTTATGGTAACCATTCCATATCAGGAATGTAGTGTTTATGTCACGAAACATTCCAAGGGTCAGGTCACTGACCCACTTTTTTATTTATATTTTGATTAATTCTAGCTGTATTTTTATGTTGATTATTTTTTTTGTGTATTGCTTTTTTTTATTTTTTTTGCATACACTATACATGATGCTAGGAAGTAACCGTGGCGAAAAGCACTTCATATTGAGGTGCTTTTTTTTCTATAAGAGAGTTTTAATAAACTAAAAAAGGCAAAGAAAAAGAATCGAATAATCGATTCCGTTTAGTTCATTAAATTTTTAATCAGCTTTAGTTGCTTCTACTAGTTCCATCATATCAGAATAAGTAATTCCATTTAAGCCACCGCCTTGGTAAGCTTTAACAAATTCACCATCTTTGATAGCAACAACTGTAGGGGTATATTGTCCTGCTTCATCATCAGTAATTACGACAGGAATTATTAAGTCCCACAAATCGTCCATTCCGTCTTCTGTTAAAGTTGCATCATCGTAAACTCCGTCAGCGTGATTAACATTTAGATAATAAATGGTAACATTTTTGTTTTTTTGATGAAATTTCTTTAAAACAGGTTGGAATGCTTGACAGCCAGAGCAACTTTCATAACCGATGTAAAGAATAAAACTGTCATCATCTGCTATTTTTTCTTCTACTTTTTCAAATAATACCTCTTTAACATATTTAGTTTCTTTTTTAGAACAACTCCAACTTTGTGAAGCTTTTCCAATTCCTTGAACGGCTAAAATAACTAAAAATATTGCTAATACAAATAAAATTGGTTGAATCCAAGCATTAGAACGAATAGAGTCCCAAAGTTTTTTGAAAAAAGATTTAATTGCTTTCATTTCTACTACTCTCTCCTTATATATTTTTGTAACAAAAGTAATATTAACATATTAAAATACATTTTTCAATACAAGTTTTATCCTATAAATATTTTATTTGTTGTTAATTCTTATGTGGCGTAATCCATATTTATCTGTAATTACTACAGCATTTTTGATTTTTCCTTTTTCTATTAAATCCATTGCGGTTTCTATATCATAGGTATATTTGTTAGTTTTATATTTTATTGGTCTATTGATGTTATCTAATATTTCTTCTATTATTATTTCCTTATTCATAAAATCACCTATTTTCAATTATTGGCTACTGAAAAAGAATTTATACTTTGTATAGAAAAAAAACCTAATTAATGTATAATATTATAAAGAAAGAAGGTCGTTTTATGATTATCATAGTCATTTTAATATTATTGCTTCTTATGTTGTCAGCAATTTTTTCAGCGACAGAAACCGCTTATTCCACGATGAATGTTTTTAGAATTAAACAAATGGCTAAATCAACTAAAAACAACAAAAATGCTAAAGTGGCCTATGAATTATCTTTGAAATATTCAAGTTTATTATCTACCATTTTGGTTTCTAACAATATGGTAAATATGGCTTTAGCTTCTATTTCATCTTATTTTTGTTCTTCAGCTTTAAATTTAGGAGCAACAGGTGTTGTTTATTCAACTTTGATTTCTTCAATTTTAGTTATTATTTTTGGTGAAATATTACCTAAAACTTTAGCTAAAATATGGCCAGAATCTTTTGCTTTAATTGTAGCTAGACCTATCAATGTGATTACTAAAGTTTTAAAGCCGATTACTTATTGGTTTACTAAATTCGATGAGAAAATCACAGAATACGCTGATGAAGATGAAGAAAGAGTAACGGCGACTGAAAAAGAATTAGTGGAAATAGTGGAAACTGTTGAAAGAGAAGGAGTACTTGAACACAACGAAAGTGAATTAATTAAAAATGCTATTAACTTTGATGAAATAACGGTTAGAACAGTTATGCAAGATAAGGAAAGAGTGGTTACTATAGGTCTTGATGATGATTTTGAAGAAGCATTAAAGGTTTGTCGTGAACAAAATTATTCTCGTTTTCCTGTTATTGACGCAAATGGAAAAATCGTTGGTATCATTCTTCAAAATGACATTTTAAAATCTTTTATGTCAGGTCAAACAAGTTCTGTTAGAAAACTTTTGAATGAGCCTGTTTATATTTCTTATCGAAGAACCTTACCAGTTGCCCTAAATTTAATGCAAAGGGATAAATCTCATATGGCTATTGTCGTTGATAATCAAAAAGAAAAAAATTATATGGGAATAGTTACTATGGAAGATGTTTTAGAAGAATTAGTTGGTGAAATATATGATGAATATGATGATATTCCAGCTGATATTGTTGAAATTGGAAATGATGCTTTTGAAGTTAGTGGTAAAGTAACTATTGAAGATTTCTTTGATAATTATTTAGATGAAGTAGCAGAGCCAAAGACAAAACAATTATACATCGGTCCTTGGGTAAAAGAGTTGTTAGGGGATTCTGATATAGATAGTGAAATATATTATGAAAATTTAAAAATATTAGTTTTAGAACACGAAAATAGTAAGATTTTAAAGGTTTCTATTGAAGTAATTTCAGCTTTTGATGAAAAAATATAGGAGGTAATTTATGATAGTGTTTCTGTTTTTGACAATACTAATCGTTTTAGTGGTGTCAATATCTGTTGTATTATTGAAAAGTAATAAAAATGATAAAGATTTTTTAGATACTTTACCTTTTCATAGTATAGAAACAGGGCATATAACGTATAATTCTATTACTCATAAGTTTGCTTTTTATAGTAAAACTTCTTGTATCAAACAAGATATTTTAATAAGTGAAATGGAAGCAAATATTCATCAAAATTATATTAACTCTTGGCAAAATTGGTTTTCTAATGCACGTGCTAAAAAACTCGATAAAAACAATTTCATTATTTTAAAAATGAAGCTGCCGAGTGATAAAAAATGGAGAGATTTAAAAATATCTTTTATTGAAAATAGAAAGAATATTTATTGTTTTTCAATGAAAGATGCTTCTTTGATAAAAGACAACTTAGAAACTATAAAAATGTATAGTATTAATAATGACTTTAATGATTTTAAAAGCGAAGTAGAACTTTTAAATCGTGGTAGTAACAAGAAAGAAACTGGTTGTTTAGTTTATATTAACATTACTCATTTTAGCCATATTTATGAAAGATATGGAATAGAAACTGCCAAAGCAATTATTTATAAATTAAAATCTCGTATTATAAAAGATGTTCGTAGAAAAATATTAGCAGTTAATTTTTCTAATGATAATTTTGTTTTGTTTGTTCCTAATTTAATTGGAATAAGTGAAATAAGAAGTTTTATCGTTAATCTTAACAATTTATTGAGCAAAGAAATTGAAGTAGAAAATTATAAATTAGAATTGAATTTTTCTTATGGTATAAGTATTTATAATAAGTTCTCTACCGATTTTAATATCATTTTAAATCAAGCAATTTTAGCAGAAAAACACGCTAAAAAGATAACTAAAGATGTTAAATATTTGACTTATGATGAAACGTTTGAAAATGATGTTAGAATTATAGAAGCTTGTAACAATGAAGTAAACAAAGTAATTTACGATAATGAAGTTAATGTTTTATACACACCTTATGTTGATTTGAAAAAAAACATTATATGGGGTTACCAAGTTAAATACACTCCAATGAATGGAAAAAAATATTTAGCGGTTCCTGATGTTCATAAGCAAGCTGTTTTATTAGGAGTTAATGAGCAATGGCAAAATAATATTTTAAAAAAGTATTTATCTCATTATTTAAAAAGGTCTATTAGTAAAAGACATAAATTGATTTTAAGATTAAATCCTGAAGATGTCATTATTTTTCAAGATTTGTACTTTTCTGACCCTTCTTTTAGTGAAATGAAGATTATAGTTGCTGTGGATTTAAGAAACGGTACTAATGTTTTAAAACAATATTCTGCTTTTATCGAAGTGCTTAAAAAATTAAGTGAAGACGGAGTAGAAATAGGAATTGTTGTAAACGAAACAATTTTAAAGGAATATCATCAAATTTTTGAAATAATTGATTATGTTATTTTAGATATCGACATTACTTATAATGTTTCAAATCAACAGTTTGATAATTTAAGATTAAATGCTATAATGGAGAAGTTTAAAAATTATAAGGTTCATTTTATTATGAGAAATGTTTCTTCAACTGCTCAAGTTTTGAAATTGCAAGAAGCAAAAATTCTTATAGCATCGGGTCCTTATTTTGGAAATCCAAGTGGATTGCCTTCCGATTTGGAAAATAAAATAATTAATAAGTTAGAAGATTTAGAATAGGAGTGATAAAGATGAAAGCAAGTAAAATGCTTATTTCAACATTAAAAGAAGCACCTAATGAGGCAATTATACCAAGTCATATATATTTATTAAGAGCAGGAATGATTAAGCAATTAGTTTCTGGTGTTTATAATTATTTACCTTTAGGAATAAAAGTGTTGCATAAAGTTGAAAATATAATTCGTGAAGAAATGGACAATGCTGGTTCTTTGGAAATTTTATCTTCTGCTTTACAACCAAAAGAGTTGTGGGAAAAAAGTGGTCGTTGGTTTAAATATGGCCCTGAATTAATAAGGTTAAAAGATAGACACGACCGTGAATTTTGCTTAGGTCCAACCCACGAAGAAGTATTTACGGAATTAGCAAGAACAGAGATTAAATCTTACAAGAATTTACCTTTAAACATTTATCAAATTCAAACTAAGTACCGTGATGAAATGCGACCTAGATTTGGACTTATGCGTGGTAGAGAGTTTTTGATGAAAGATGCTTATAGTTTTGATAAAGATGAAGCGGGATTAGAGATTTCCTATCAAAATATGTATCACACTTATGAAAGAATATTTGATAGATTGCACATTAAATATAAAGCAGTTTTAGCGGATACAGGTGCGATTGGTGGCAATGGTTCTCATCAATTTATGGCTATTTCTGATGTTGGAGAGAGTACCATTATTTATTGTGATAATTGTCATTATGCTGCTGATGAAGAAAAAGCACAATCCCAAATGGAAGAATATCGTATTAATGAAGAATTAAAACAAATAGAAAAAGTAGAAACTATTAATAAAAAAACGATTGAAGAAGTTAGTGAATTTTTACATATTAGTGCTAAAGATATCGTAAAAACAATGATTTATGTTGCTAATGGAAAATATGTTGCGGTTCTAATTCGTGGCGACCGTTTTGTTAATGAAATAAAACTTTGTAATGCTTTAGATGTTGCTGAGTTTGAGTTAAGATTAGCAAGCGATGCTGAAATTGCAGAACTTGGAAGTGTTGCAGGTTTTGCAGGTCCAGTAGGTTTAAATTTACCTATTTATATTGATAGTGAAATTGCTCATCAAAAGAACTTTGTAGTAGGAGCTAATCAAAAAAATTACCATTTAATTAATGTTAATATTGATAGAGATTTTAAGGGTATTATTTGTGATGTTAGAGCTGCTGCCGAAAATGATAAATGTATTAAATGTGGTAAACCTTTAAAAAAGGAAAAGGGTATTGAAGTAGGACAAGTTTTTAAATTAGGTACTAAATATTCTGCTGCTATGGGCTGTAATTATCTTAATGAAAAAGGACAAAATATTCCAATGGTAATGGGTTGTTATGGAATTGGAGTTAGTAGAACAATGCAAAGTATTATCGACCAAAATCATGATGAAAATGGTATAATTTGGCCTGTTAATGTAGCTCCATATCACGTGGTAGTTGTTCCTGTTGATTATAATAATCCAACTATTAAAGAAGTTGCTGATATAATATATGATAAGTTATTAAATAATCATCTTGAAGTAGTCTTAGATGATAGAGATGCTAAACCTGGATTTAAGTTTAAAGATTGGGATTTAATAGGAATTCCTTATATGATAATTGTTGGTAAAAGAGCAAATGAAGGAATTGTAGAATTGAAAAATCGTCGAACAGGGGAAAAGATTGAATTGGAAGTTAACCAAGCGACAACCTCTGTTACAGAAATTATAAATAAAGAAAAATAGTCTGGATAAAGGTTCATTGAATAAATGAACTTTTTTATTTTAGGAAAATTGCTAAATCGAGTGTATTAATAATTAAGGAGGAAGAAATGAAATACAATCATAGCAAATTTAAAAGTAATTGTCATTTATTAGAACAAATAACCGCAGAATATATAAAAGCTAAAATGACATTAGAGCATAAAGAAGAATTAAAAAAGGTATCTTTAATAAAAGAAGAAGGAGGCTATTATTCTTTAACGGAAGATAAGTGCAATTCCTACAAGTTTTTTATTAACCATATAAATAAAGTATTAGATATGTTAGAACCAATAGATAAGGAATTTATAGAAAATGATTTTTTGGAAAAAGAGAACCCTTTTTGGTGGAGTAGTTGTTATTCTAAAAGTTCTTATTATCGAAATAAGAAAAAGGCATTAGAGATGTTTTTGCATTTTTATAAATTATAGGAGGGATTATATATTAAAATACTATTAGCATTTCTTTATATTGTGGGATTAATTCCTGGAAAAGTCGAAAAGATTGAAGATGTAGAAGCAAAAAGTGTTTATATATCAAAAGTAAGTATTGAAATTAAAGAAGATGTTATTGATTTGAATTTTTTATGTAATTTAAAAGAAGATGAAACGCTAATAAGGATAATAATGTCTTATTATGACTTAGAATTAGGTGAAGAAGGAAAAATTGAGAATTCATATAGTGCTAGTAGTAATCGATTTGGTGTTCAAGTTCATAAAAATAAAAATAAAACTTTATATGAAATAGAAATATATAAGGAACTTTATCCAGTTTATAAAAATAATTATAATATGATTTTATATGGAGAAAGTACCGCTAATGACTTTACTTCTACAAATCCTAAAGAAATAGATTTTGAAAATAATAGTAAAACATATGAAAAATATCTTATTTTAAATTCTAATTATCAACAAAATTATGATATTTTAAATCCTTTTAAATTGCCTGAATTTGAGAATAAAACTATTAATGCGGAGTTAGTAATTATGGATATTAGTTATAATGATTATAATTATCAAATTGTTACTAAAATGGAAAAGGGAGTTATTGATTTTCAAAATAATCTCTATTTCGACATTTTAAAAAAAGAAATTACTTTAGATAATTCCTATTTTAAAGTGAATGAATTGGCACTTCCTATAGATACTTTTTTAATTAATTATCATTTTTATGGACTTGGTAAAACTTATTCTTCACTGGAACTGGAAATAGAGTATCGAAATAGTAAAAAGATGTTAAACAGTTGTAAGGAGGCAATCTTTTGTTTTCAATGAAAAAAGTTTTTTCAATATTAGGAATTAGTTTAGTTTTATTAAGCAGTGGTTTTTTTTACAAATCTTACCAAAATAAAAAAGAGTTTCAACAACTTGTTAATTCAATAGACTTAAATGATTTAGAAGGTAATTTTTTAATAGTTAAGGATTATGATGAAAGATTATTTTACATTAATGAAAGTGAATTTAATAAAGAATTGACAATATATTTAGATACCATAGAACCTAAATTGAAATATCAATATTCTCTTAATAGTATTGATGAAGGTTATCAAATAGTTATTAAATATCAATTTGGTTCTCAAAATGGTCAAAGAAAATATACTTTAAAAATGGCAAAATAAAAATGAGCATTAGCTCATTAAATAAAGTTATTGATATAGTAATGATAATCTTTTTGTTTTATTGAATTGAATAGGTTTAAGTAAAATGGTAAATCGTTTGGGTGATATTTTTGACATCTTTGAATACGATTATATAAAACAATTAAAAACAAGGATTTCATTTTACTTTTTGGAGCATTAGGAATACTAAATATTTGTTCTAAGGTTACCGATTTTAAGATTTCAACATCGGAAACACAAGCAAAGAAATAATCATATAGTCCATCACCTACAATAGGTTGAGGGTCTATTATTCCTACTAATTTATCATCGGAAAAAATAAAATTGTGAGTACCAAAATCACCGTGCATAATAACTTTTTCAAACTTAAACCTATTTAAGTTATTGATTTCTAAATTTATTAGTTGGTAATCAATATCATCTAAACAAGTTATTTGTTCTTTACAATAGGAGATATCATCTTTCAAAAAATCTGTCCAAGTATCAAATTTATATGTTAAATGACCAAATTTATCATCAGTTTTGGGATATGATAAAGTTATATCATATAGTTGTTTTAAAAGCTCGTAGACATCAATGTTTTCAAAATTAGGATGAGTTTTTCCTTGTAGATATTGATAGACAATAAAGTTTTTTTCTTTGTTGCAATATAGTAATTTTGTAAAGGCATTTGACTTGCAATTCTCTAAAAAAGAAATTGCTTCATTAATATACATTTCTTCATCAATTTTTAGAATGTAGGTATCATTTAGAAGTAAGATTGTACTATTAGTTGTTCCTTTTAAGGTTTTGGTTTGTTTGATTTTGATTTTTAGATAATCTTCTACTTCTTTTAAAATGTCTTCCATACAAATCACCTGCCTTGATAAATAAAAAGTTCCCTTTTGAGAACTTGATTTTTCAATGGTGGACACTGCCAGAATCGAACTGACGACCTTCTGTACGTCAAACAGATGCTCTCCCAACTGAGCTAAATGTCCGTATTCACATTTTAATAAATTAAAGGATTTTTAGCAAGTTATATTTCTAATAATTGAAGAAAAAGCATATCTTTAAGAGAATTATCTTGAAAATATGTTTGGAAAATATGATAATCTTAATAATAGCGGTGGGAGTGTTAATATGTTAGAGTGGCTTGGTTTAAATAAATATGTAATTATGGGAATTGATTTGTCTTTGTATTTGCTAGTGTTTATTTTTTTGTATTTATTAGTTCGTAAGTTTTTATTAAGAAAAAATCTTCACGGTTTTCTTTTTGTTCCTCTTATTTTAAAAGCAGTAGGAAGAATTTTTGGATTGTCTTCTGTAGAAACTTTTTCTGATGTTATTTTAGTATCTTTGATAGTTGCTTTACTTATCGCTAATGAACAAGTTCTTAAGAAAAAAATGGCTGCTAATAACACTTCTACAAAAAAGAAAAATGTTTCATTGAATGCTGACCAAAGAAATAATTTGTATAAGATGATTTCTGATACGGTAAACACTTTATCTACTAATAGAATTGGTGCTATAATGACTTTTGAAAGAAATATTAACCTTGATGAGTATATTAAAAATGGAGTAAGGATAAATGCTCCAGTTTGTCCTGAACTGTTAACAACTATTTTTTATGAAGGAACAACACTTCACGACGGAGCTTGTATTATTAGAAATGGTATTATTGAAGCTGCTTCTGTTTATTACACTCCAACAACTAAAGCCTTAAATGGAAAATACGGAGCAAGACATAGAGCAAGTTTAGGAATAAGTGAAGTAACGGATTCTATTACCGTAGTTGTTTCAGAAGAAACAGGTCGAGTTTCTTTTGCTATAAATGGAGAACTTCAAGCAGTTGGTAGAGATGTTTTCTATCAAACTTTTAAAGACTTAATGGAAAAATAGTTCTAATTATTGCAGTTAGAACTTTTTTTATGTGATTAATGTTTTTAGGCTATTGCATAAGATTAAATAATTGATTATAATTAATCCAATATTTAACAACAACGATATGGAGGAATAAGACGATGGTAGATGTCGTAAAGCTTTTCGCCTTAGGTGGACTAGACGAAAATGGTAAGAATATGTATGTCATCGAAATAAATAATGATATATTTATTTTGGAGGCTGGAATGAAATATCCTGAGAGTAATACTCCTGGAATAGATTTAATAGTAGCAGATTTTGCTTATTTAAAAAGCAATTATAAAAAGGTAAAAGGTTATATTATTACGCACGGACACGATGATTCTATGGGAGCATTACCTTATATTTATAAAGAAATTCCTGCTCCTATTTATTGTACTAAAACAACAGCGTATTTAATTCAAGAATGTACTAAAAGATTTAAACAAAATGTAAAATATAATTTTAAAATAGTGAAACCGACGACAAATGTAAAAATTGAAAATAGGAGATTTTCTTTCTTTTCAACTGCTCATTCAGTATCTGAAAGTTTTGGAGTAGCTATTGACACTACTCAAGGTTGGATAGTTTATACAGGCGATTATATTATTGATACAACAGCTTTTTATTTGCATAAAATGGATTTGAAAGCAATTACCAAAATTATGGAAAAACCTGTTTTATGTTTAATGACAGAATCTGGTTCTGCTGATAGAAATGGTTTTACAGCACCAAATCATCGACTTACACCACATATTGAAGCTAGTATTGCGGGAAACAATGGAAGAACCTTTATTGCTATATATGGACAAAATCTTTTTGGTATTCGTGAAGTAATAGATGTTTGTTTGAAACATAATAAGAAAATATGTTTTTATAATAAAGATTTAGAAACAATTTTAAATATTATTGATGACGGTAACTATGTTAAAATTCCACCTGAAAATTTAATTGATATTAATGAAGTTAGTGAAGATGATAAAAATGTTGTCATTATTTTATCAAATGGTGGTGATAAATTATTCCATTTAATAGAAAGATTATCTATTTATAGCAAGGAAAATAGAGTTAATATTACTCCTAAAGATTTATTTATAATGGCGGCACCTTCTGTTCCAGGAACTGAAGTTTTAGCAGTAGAAGCACTTGATATGGTATATAAAACAGGAGCTAAGGTTGTCAATATCAAAAGAAAAAGTATTTCTTCAATGCACCCAAGTGTTGAAGATTTAAAACTTATCATTAGTTTATTTAATCCTAAATATTATTTTCCAGTTAAGGGAGAATATCGTAATTTAATTGCAAATGCTAATGTTGCTAATTCTTTACAACAAGGATTAAACCATAACAATATTTTAGTTTATGATAATGGAATGGTTGCTAAATTTGAAAATGGAGAATATAAGCCAAATCAAACACCTATTCCAACAGGAGAATTATTAATTGACGGACTTGGTTTATTTGATATAGGAAATGTTGTTATCAATGACCGTAATAAATTGAAAGAAGACGGAGTAATTTTATTAGGGGCAACAGTTGATATGGAAACAAAAGAAGTAATCGCAGGACCAGATGTTCAAATGAGGGGACTAATTTTCTTGAAAGATGCTGATGATTTAGTAAAAGTTATCGCTGATATGTATGAACAAATAGTTAAAGAAGTAATTAATGATGATTATATTGATTACAATGAGAGTAGAGTTATTATAAGAGATCGTATTTCTAAATACATCAAAAAGGAAACAGGAAAAGATCCAATGATACTTTCAATGATTATTGAAGCTTAAAATAAAAGGATTAAATTAAGAGCTATTTTCTTCTAATTTAATCCTTTTTGTTTATAAATAAATTTTCTTAACAAAGGCAAAAAAGCCCCATAAAAACTAAAAAATACATTTTTGAAAATATTAATTATTTTCTTCTGCTAATTTATGCTCAGTATTAACTGCTTTTTTGTTTTCTTTTTTCTTGCTAGGAAAAGCTATTAAATCTCCTTTTGCTAATTTGATGTCTAATTCTTGTGCTTGTGGTTTAAAGAATTTAAGCATTGATTTTTTGAAGCTTTTTTCCTCGATAGTTGTTTTTAAATATTCTTTGTTTTCAGTAATTTTAATATATCTCATAATAAAGCTCCTTTCTTTTGAATATATAATAACCAATTAGAGTTTTTTTGCAATAAAAATTTTTGGTCTTGTTTAAAACTTCTCTCTATTATAATTTTCCACAATTTTGTCGCTATATGAAAACAAAACTCAACTATAATAAGAAAAATATAGATTTTTAATAGGAAATATGCTATACTTTTTCTGTGTACGAAGGAGGTAATTTAATGGAAAAAGTTTTAAAATTTGCTGAGAAAAATTTATCCAAGGAAATTACCGGTAAAGGCATTGACAAAGCAATGCGTATTCGTAGTATGGCTTTAAGACTTTGGGAAGATGAAGGAGGCAACAAAAAGATTATTGAAACAGTTGCCTTGACTAGTGATATTTGTAATTCCAAGATTTTTTCTAACCTTGAAGGACAAAGAAAGAAAATTCGTGAATTTTTAGATAAAAACAATTATACAGAATATGAAAAAGGTCAAATAATGGACCTTATTGAAATGCTAAGTAGTACCAACGATTATATGAGTACTCCAATGACGGTAGAAGGAAAAATTTTACAAGATGCTAAAAGGCTTGATGAAATTGGAGCAATGGGAATTGTGAGAACTTTTGCTTCTGGTGGGGCTAAGGCTCAAGAAGTTTACAAAGAAGGACAAGAAGCTTTAGATGAAGTTGCTTTTACTACTTATAGCAAAGATGGTAATTCTTGTATTAATGAATTTTATGATAGACTTCTTAAATTAAAGGATTTAATGAATACAGAAACCGGTGCAAAACTTGCTGAAAAAAGGCATAATTATATGATGAATTTCTTGGTAGAATTTTATCAAGAGTGGAAAGGGTTGAAATAATGGGAAGACATTTTGAAGTTAGAAAGGCTGCAATGGCTAAAAGTAATGCAGCTAAAACAAAAGTATATTCTAAATATGGAAAGGAAATCTATATTGCTGCTAAAGCAGGAGTTCCTGATCCTAATATGAATGTGGCATTAAAAAGAATAATTGATAAAGCTAAAGCAGAACAAGTTCCTGCTGATGTCATTAAAAGAGCCATAGATAAAGCTTCTAGTGGTGCTGATGAATCTTATACAAGTGTTGTTTATGAAGGCTTTGGACCTGGAAATTCTAAGTTTATCATTGAATGTTTAACAAATAATGTTAATAGAACGGCTTCTGCTGTAAAAACTTGTTTTAATAAAGCAAAATCAAAATTAGGAGTTCCTGGTTGTGTATCACACGAATTTAATCATAGTGCCGTTGTGGCTTTGTCTGACACTGATGAAGAAACAGTTTTAAATGCTTTGTTAGAAGCAGATGTTGATGTTGAAAATATCGAGGAAGAAGAAGGAGAAGTTGTTGTTTACGGACCTACGACTTCTTTATATGAAATTAAAGAAGCTTGTGAAAAAGCTAATTTAAAAATTGATTCTTATGAAATCACTTGGATACCTTCTGAATATTGTACAGTTGAAGGCGAAGAAAAAGAATTGTTCGATAGACTTGTTTCTTTGCTAGATGAAGATGATGATGTTCAAGATGTCTATCACAATGTTCAATAAAAATATTAATAAGTTTACGATTAAGGTATTGTAAACTTATTTTTTTATTTCAAAATTAGTTCAGTTGTTTTATAATCTTTATTGGTGATAGTTATGTCAAAAAAATTAAGAATTACAAAAATAATTGCTTTAATAATTTTTTATGCTACTTATATTATTGGACTTCTAACTAAACCTTTTAAATTTGTTTTTTATTCTGCTAAAACAGAGTATGTATCAATATTTGATTTAGGAAAATATTTTTCTGGATTAAAGGCTTTTTTAATTGTTATTTTAGTTGTTGTTTTTACAATACTTGTGATGTTAAACATTTGCTTTATTGGAGAATGTAGTCAAAAAAAAGATATAAAAAATAAAAAGTTTTTGAAAATATTTGGATATTATTTAGAAAATAAAGATATGAAACAATTTTCCTATATTTTGTCTGTCATTGTTTTAATAACATTTGCTTTAAATGGAACGGCATATAAACAAAATACAATGTTAGAAGTTAAATTATCTTGTTTTACTCCTGTTATGTATCTTCTTTTAGGAGTTATGGTAGTTAATTTAATCATTGTTCATTTAGATTTAGAAAAAAAAGATAAGAAGAATGATATTCTTTAAATGTTAATATTTTAATTTAGGAGATGAATTATATGGCAATTTTTAAAAAGAAAAAAGATAATGTAGATTATAACCCAATTAACGAGGATATTAAAAAAGTTCTTGAAACAAAACTTGGCATTTTGAATAGAGAATTAGAAACTATTAAATATAAGTGTCCATCTGGATATATTAATACAATGGACAATAAATCTATAAATTGTTCTAATAATGTTGCTAATATATGTGTAGATGTAACGGTAGAATATTTCAAGGAACGAAATACTAGTTGGACAATTTTTGTACATTTTAAATACTATGGAGTTTATTATCACCCAGAAGAAAAAATAGAAGGTAAAAGTTATAAAGAAAAATGTCAATTAATACCTTTAGATGAAAAATGTCTCGATAATTATTGGTTTAAAATTGGAAACCCAGATATTCTTAAAGGTGTACACGAAAGTTCCGATAAAGTGGCTGCTGAAGTAAACGAATATATTAAGCATAGGTATCCAGAATTCAAAGGATATGTTAGCACATATGATTCATCATATTATTCAACTACATATATAACAAAATATGATAAACAAAAAGGAAAACCTGAGCAATATCTTGAATATTTTATGGACGGGTTATTTGATAAAGTTTTGGAATATAATAAAACTGTAGAGGACTATTTTGCTTTTAATGCAAGAAGGGTTAAAGAATATGGTGAAGATTTTAGTTACAAACACTTTCCTAAGATGTTTGGAATAGATTTGGATTTTAGTGTTGAAAATAGAATAAAACATTTACAATTCAAAGCTGAACACGGATATTTTATACCAGAAGATTATTATAAATTAATTCCTCAAGATAAAGCGGAAGAAATAAAAAAGACAGCAGGTATAAAGGGTTCTGAAAAAAAGGAAATTACAAAAGATAAAGAAGAAATAAAAGAAAAAGAGCCTGAAGAAACTAAAAAAGAAATAAAAGAAGAAATTAAACCGAAACCTGTAGAAACTAAAAAGCCTAGTTATTCTCATTATAAGAAAAAGAAAAAGTTTAGATTTAAAAAAATCAATTTCAAAAAAATACAATTTAACATAAATTCGGCAATATTACGTTATTTGATACCTGTTGTTGTTTGTGCTCTTGCTTTGCTTGTCTATAAGCAAGGTTGGATTAGTAATGCATTCTTCTCAGGTTTAGTTAAAAAAGTCAAATTTGCTGGTGAATATTTAGAAGTGGCGAATAATTGGGCAAAAGCTTTAACAGGTTGGCTAAAACCTGCAATTAAAGACTTTGGAGTATTATGGCTATTTGCGATGTTACTTTATTTACCTTTAGGATTAATAGGTTATGTTTTAGGTACTATTTGGTGGCTAA
Source organism: uncultured Erysipelotrichaceae bacterium (assembly GCA_964442785.1). Lineage (GTDB taxonomy): Bacteria > Bacillota_I > Bacilli_A > RFN20 > DUOF01 > SIG223. The sequence continues at coordinate 8,063 of CAYTZW010000019.1, read as the reverse complement.
TATCTTGGGTAATTGTCGGGGCTATTAAATTAGTTTTATTCTTAATTGCTACCATAATAGGTCTTATTCCATTTTTGTTGTATGGAGCAGGTGTTGCATTAGATATTTTAATCTTCCATAAGGAAGATGATAAAGATTGGCAAATTGTAATTGCTTTCATTGTTTCCCTTGTATTAAGTCTAGTTATGGGAATGATTGTTTTCTTTTAATAAAAAATTATAATAATTGGAGAGTGGTAATGTGGGACTGTTTTTTAAAAGTAAAAAATTAGAACAATATCTTCCTATTAAAGATGATATTGAGAATTATATGACATTAAAATTAAATAATTTAAACGAAAAACTTAGAAAAGAGTATGTTTCTTATCATTTCAGGGGATCAAATGTTACTAATTTTGCTAGCAAACACGTAAGTGAAGCCGATATATGTATCGATTTAACAGGCACTTTTGAAGATGCAAACTGGAAAAAAGTGGCTGAGTTTAGAGGAAAAGCTCCTGCTTTTTATCAACTAAAAATGGATTGTAAAGTATATGGTGCGTATTATCATAGTTCTGAAATAGAAAAAAACAAAGAATACAAAGAAAATTGTCAACTGATGCCTCTTAGACTTCCTGATAGTGCGTGGATAGGATATCACGCTCCCGAAATATTAAAAGATGTCCATAATCGTTTAAGACAAATTGCTACTGAGGTAAATGAATATATAAAAACTAAATATCCTGATATTAAGGTATATGCTTCAGCAGAATATTATTCAAGTTATTCAAAAGAAGAATATAAAATAGCTTATTATAAAGATGAAAAAGGAAATCCAGAGCAATATCGTGAATTCTTTATGGACACTTTATTTGATGATGCTTTGGAATTTATAAATAATGGAAAAACATTAGGAGAAACAAGAACAATAGAGGACTATTTTAATTTTAAACAATCTTTAGAAAAAGAATATGGTAAAAGGTTTAATTATAAAAATAATCCTAAAATGTTTGGATTAGATATATCTTTTGATGCCGATGCGAGAATAAAACATTTACAATTTAAAGCAGAACACGGATATTATATACCAGATGATTATTATAAGTTAATACCACAAAGTTGTGTTGAAGAAATAAAGCAAACATCGAATAAAAAAGGTGTTGAAAAGAAAGAAAATGTTATAAAAATTGAACAAGTTAAGACTGAAAATAATAAACCTTCTTTGAAGGAAACAAAAGATATTGATTTACCAAAAAAGATAAAAGAAAAGGAAATTAATGAAAATAGTTGGTTAAACAAAGTAAAGGAAAAGAAATTTAAGTTTCATATAAATCCTGCGATAATTCATTTTTTAATTCCTATAGTTATTAGTATTTTGGTTTTCCTTGGATATGAGTGTGGCTTATTTAAAAACTCTGCAATTTCATCAATATATAATAAAGTTCATTTTGAGGGTGGTTATGTTCGTTCAGTAAGTAATTGGCTAGATGGCGTTGATGACTGGTTACTTCCTGCTATGGAAGATGTGATGACTATAGAGGGCTTGCTTGCTTTTGTGATTTATATTCCTGCAAGGGTAATTGCTGGTATTATTGGTACTATTTGGTGGTTAATATCTTGGGTAATAATAGCAGTTATAAAAGTAATTTTATTCTTATTTTCGAAGATAATGTTTATTATTCCATTTTTATTGTATGGAGCAGGTGCTGTAATTACATTTTTAATATTTGATAAGGAAGATGAGAAAGATTGGCAATTTATTGTTAGTTTCCTTATTTCTTCAGCTTTTTATATCCTTATGGGAATATCTATTTTCAAAAGATTTTTCTAATAATTAAGGATAAATATCAAATTTTATTCTATTTTGTCTAAAAAAGGTTAAAATTAATGGTATGTATTACTCTAAAAGTAAAAAAAAGTTGAATATTCATTGATATAATGATAATATTTAGTTAAACAATTTGTAGGAGGATTTTATAATGACAACTAAACAATTAAAAACTTGTGTTTCTGTTGAAGCAGGTTTGACACCAAAAGCAGCTAATGCCGCTGTTGATGCAGTATTCAAAATTATTGCTGAATGTTTAGAAGAAGGAGAAGAAGTATCAATCTCTAATTTCGGTAAATTAACAGTAAAAACAAGAGCAGCTAGAAAAACTCGTAATCCTTCAACAGGTGAGGAAATGGTTTCACCTGAAAAGAAAGTAGTTAAATTCAAAGCTAGCAAAGTTTTATTAGAATCAGTTGAATAAAACAAAAATAAAAGGCTCTTAGGAGTCTTTTTTTTAAGGAGGAAAATGTATGTCATTAGAAGGTATTGATTTTTTATTAGTTATTATTCCTTTTATTATTTCTCTTGTAGCTCAAAAATTAGTTAATGATAATTATCGTAAATATTCTAAAATGTACCTTAATTCTTCTTTAACAGGAAAAGAAGTTGCTTTACAATTTTTAAAGGAAAATAACGTTAATGATGTTGAAATTAAGCAAACAAATGGCTATTTATCAGACCATTACGACCCTGCTAAAAAGGTTATTTATCTATCTTCTGGGGTTTATGAAGGAAATAGTGTTGCGGCTTTAGGTGTTGCTTGCCACGAAGCAGGACACGCTATTCAACATAATCAAAATTATGGATTTATTAAAATTAGAACTTTACTTGTAAAACCTGTAGAGTTTGCAAATAATTTTTCTTGGCTACTAATAGTGTTGGGTATTTTACTTAGTTGGGCTAAAATGTTTTGGTTTGGTATCATTTTATTTGGTGTAATTGCTCTTTTCCAACTTGTAACTTTACCTGTAGAAATTAATGCTTCTTCAAGAGCAAAAGCATATTTAGGTACTAATATTTGTAGTGAAGAAGAAAAAAGGGGAATTAATGCTGTTTTAAATGCTGCTGCTTTCACTTATGTAGTTGCTCTTTTAACTTCTTTAACAGAAATTTTAAGATTAGTTTTAATTTTTACTAATAGCGATAGAGATTAAAAACAAGTTATCAATGTTTTTAAATTTTAGGGTGGAAATTATTTTTAAATTGGCTATAATAATAGGCACAAGTTAGGGGAGTGATTGATGATGTCAGGTGTAGAAAAATTTTCAGCATTCTTAGACTGGAGAACTTTATTAATTGAAAACTATAAAGATTTAGGATTAGATGAACAAGATTTAGCGATTATTTTAATAATTGATAGATGTAAAAGTTCTGGTCAACAATTAGTTACTCCTGAATTAATCTCTTTAAAGCATACTTTAAGTTGTGAAGAAATTGATTCTAAAATGGAAGTTTTAATGAATAAAAAATATATTACCATTAAAGATTGCAAAGAAGGTCTTGAAACTTCTTTACAACCCCTTATTGATAAAATGATTATGAATGTAATGAATGAACAAAATAAAGCTATGAATAAAGCCAATGATGAGATTTATACTTTGTTGGAAAAAAGTTTTTCTCGTCCTTTAACTCAATTTGAAATAAGTGTTGTTAGAAGTTGGTTCGACAATGGAGAAAAAATTGAGCAAATTAAAGAAGCTATTAATGTAGCCGCTTTCTCAAATAAAAAGAATATCAATTATATTGATAGTGTTTTACTTGAATGGAAAAGAAGAAATGATATTGCCGAAGAAGGTCAATCTGCGGTAACTAGTAAATGGAGAAAAAATTTAGGTGAAACGATTGAACTTGCTAAATTGAATTGGTTGGAAGACTAATGGAAAAGAAAGCAGTTGAAATAATTAATTTATTGAATGAAGATTTTAAAGATGCTAAGTGTGCTTTAAATTACCAAAACATTTATCAACTTTTAGTAGCAGTTATGTTATCTGCTCAAACGACTGATAAAAAGGTTAATAAAGTAACAGCATCTCTTTTTGTTATTTATCCTACTATTGAAAGTATTGCTAATGCTAAAAAAGAGGATATCGAAAAAATCTTATATCCTTTAGGCTTAGCAAATGTTAAAAGTAATAATTTGATATTATTATCGAAAATGTTATTAGAAAAATATAATGGTGTTGTTCCTTCTAATAAAAAAGAATTGATGAAGTTATCGGGAATTGGTAATAAAAGTAGTGAAGTTGTTTTAGCAGAAGGTTTTAAAATTCCTTCATTTCCTGTAGATACTCATATTTTACGAATTAGCAAAAGATTAGGTTTAAGTGATAGTAATTCGGCTTTAATTACGGAAAGAAAATTAAAACTTTTTTTTGAGCAACAATATTGGATTAAGTTACATCATCAACTAATTTGTTTTGGTCGAGAAATATGTTTGACTCGTAATCCTAAGTGTGATTTATGCAAATTAAAAAAATATTGCCTTATTCATAATAAAAAGTTGTCGTTTTAAGATTTGAAGTAAAAGTATCTAATTTTTGATATTTTGCATAGTATGAAATGGTGTAATTTCCTGTGTCAAAAAGGGGAAATTTGTATTCTTGTTCATCTAAAATAATTTCATACTCATCTTCATCTGGTAAAGTTATTCTAATTACATATTCAATATTTCCATAGACTTTTTCATAAGAAAACAGTCTTTTTTTTTCTTGTTTATTGGGATTTTTAATATTTAAAATAAATCCTTCTAAAGTAATTTCTAAATCTTGTAGATAATCTAGTTCTTGTGGCTTTATAGTTTCTGTAGGTAAATTTTCTTTTTTAAAATAAGCTTCTGTAGTCATTTTAGAAGGAGTGTATTCATCTGGTAAAAGTGAAGGACTACCTTTGATAATAGTAGCTTTTTCTATTCCTTCTGGTTTGGTAAATTCTTGGTTGGAAGGCGTAATAAAATTCATTAATTTTTTGAATATTTTTTTGGCTATTTTAGTTCTTGTATCGTTTGAGGAGTTGAAATAGTTTTCATCATTATCTATATCAAAACCTGTCCATACAGAAATGGAGTAATTTGGAGAATAACCACTTAACCAAATATCTTTACTAGCATTGCTTGGTAAATTGTATTTTTTAATAGTAGAACTATCAAAACTTGATGTTCCTGTTTTAGCTGCTATAGAAGTTCCTTTTATAGATACTTCATTTATTCCCCAGTAGTTGTTATTGACAACATTTTCTAAGGTTTTGCTAATTATATAAGAACTTTCTTCACTGATTATTTGTTCGCCTTTGTTTTCAAAAGTATATATTTTGTTGGAATTGTCTAATAATTCTATTTTGGAAATAGTTAATGGTTGATAGTAAATTCCTTTTGACGCTAACATTGAATATGAAGATGCCATATTAATAGGAGAAACTCCATTTTGGAAAGCTCCTAAGCCATAAGCATAGTTAAAATTTTTAGAAGAAGTATCTAGTAAATTGATTTTTTCTAAATAATCAATAACTTTAGAAAGTCCAATTTTTTCGATGACTTTTTCCAAGGTTATTAAAGCCGTGGTATTTCTTGAATATCCTAAAGCTTCTTCTAAGGTTATTTGTCCTAACAATGTATGGTCAGCATTATTGACAATGGTCGTCGAATTTGGATAAGTGTATTCCCTGTCTTCTAAGGTTTCTTGAGTAGAATAGTCTAAATATTCTACCGCTAGAGCATAAGATAAAATAGGCTTAATCGTGGAAGCAGGTTGCTTTTTCATATTATAGGCTCTATTAAAAATTCTTTGTCCTTTGTAATTTCTTCCACCGATAATAGCTACTAAATGTCCGGAATTATTTTCAATGACCGCACCTCCTATTTGTTGATTTTGGTCAGTAAAAATAATATCGCTGTCTTCTCCTTTTTGAATATTATCTACTAATTTTTGCAATGGTGCATTCATATAGGTATAAACCTTCATAGGAGTTATAAAAGGGTCTAAACCTGTTAATTCTTTTACTTGGGAGTAAACAACATCTAAATAGGCTTGGTAATCATAAGTTATTTCTTCTTGAGTGTTTGCAACTAGCAAATTTTCAACATTAATCTTTTTAGCATAGTTTAATTGATTTATGTCAATATATCCGTGATGATACATTAAATCAAGGACAACATTTTTCCTTTTGTTAGCATTATTAGGATTGCTTATCGGATTATAAAGTGAAGGAGCATTGACAATTCCTGCTAGTAAAGCAGCTTCGGGTAAAGTTACTTGACTTATCGACTTATTAAAAAACTTATAAGAGGCATTATTAATACCAATAGTCGTATTATCAAAATAAACATTATTTACATATTCGGTAATTATTTCTTCTTTGGTTAAATTTTCTTCTAAGTCAATAGCAATCAAGGCTTCTTTTATTTTTCTTTCGATTGATTTTTCATCGTTTAAGTAAGTGTTTTTCACTAATTGTTGGGTAAGTGTAGAAGCACCTTGAGCAATTCTTTTTTCTTTTATATTAGTAGCTAAAGATGCTAATATTCTAGCAGGGTCAATTCCTTTGTGAATGAAATATTTGGAATCTTCTGCACTTATTAAAGCATTAATAAAAACATCAGGTAAATCTTTAAATTCGATTTCTCCTTTTTCTTCTTTTGATAAAGTTTTAATAGTATCTTGGTTGTTATCTAAAATAATACTACTTGGTGTATAATTAATTTCTCTTTTGCTAATATAGTTTGTTTTTTTAGCAATTTTGAATAAATATATTCCTGATAAAGTGAAAGTTAATACCGTAAATATACAGATAGTATTAATCAAAAGTTTTAATGAATTTTTCATCAATAACTTTTAAATAATCTAAACGAATAGCATATCCTTCTTTTACTCGATAACCTTGTTCTAAAAAAGTTTGGTAAGGTATCGATTTGCGGGCTCCAGCTTCATAAAATTGAATGACAATGTTAGCTGGTAAAATGAAAACTTCTTCTTTTTTTCGGAAACTAACGATAATAAAAGCAATGCCCTTATGGTCTAAAACTTTTTTTAAGTGTTCAACTTGATGTGCGTGGATATTTGCTAAGGGGAAAGATGTCGCATTATTCGTTTCTTTAGCTTCAAAATCTATATAATATCCTTTGTATACTCCATTGTAGTCAGTAGTGCTTGGTTGTTGAAAATAAGCTTCCACTATTTTGCCTTTTTCATAATCCATTTTGACTAGTTTTATTGGAGTGGGCTTTTTGTATATTAAGGCAATGTTATTCTCACGGTAATAATCATTTGTAAGGTTGATAGCATCTTCAAAATCCATTCCTCGATTACCAGAACTGATAAGAGGTTTCTTGTATATTTTCTTTCCATTTGGATAACTTATCATAATATACACCCTAACTTTCTATACTAGTTTGCCCTTTGTATAATAGATTATAACTAATTTTTCTCACAAATAACATTTATTTTTACTTTTTACTATTGTAAATCTTTGAAAAATTAATCATAATGTAAGGGATAGGAGGATTATGTTAGATGACTACAATAAAAACGAAACTTAATTCTTCAGATGTTTTGGATAAAGAATTTAAAATCAAACCTAAAGGTTATGATGCTTTAGAAGTCGATAGTTTTTTAGATTTGATTATTGAAGATTATAAAACGTATGAAGATTTAGTTAATCAATTTAAAATGCTTCAAAAAACTAACAGCGTTCTTCGTAATAAAATTACCGATTTAGAGTTAGAAATTGAAACTTTAAATAGCAAATTAGGTGAATATCGAAATGCCACGGGTGGTGCTAATATGGGAAATATTGATTTATTAAAAAGAATTTCTGAATTAGAACAACAAGTGTATAATTTTGAACAAAAAGAGAAGAAAGCAAAATCAAGCAATACAAATTAATTAACTATTCAGTTCTGACAATCGCTACGAAAGTAGAGGAAAGTCCTTGCTCGCACCAGCTGAGATGTTGGTAGTGTTTGTGCTAATCGAAAAAATAAGGTTAGGCAAGATGAGAACTTGACAGCCGGAAGAAACCTAAGTTGAAAAATATGGTCTATTCCTATAAAAGTGCCACAGAAACGAGTTCAAATAGAAATGTTTGAAATGGAACGTTGGTAAACCTCACAAGCGAGAAACCCAAATTTGGTAGGGGAATTGTTATTTAGGAAATGAACTAAATAATGAATGCGAAAGCATAGATAAATGATTGTCTAATACAGAACAAGGCTTATAGAACTGAACCTCAAATTAAATCAGGGAAACCTGATTTTTTTTATT
>CAYTZW010000018.1:19553-24763 GCA_964442785.1 uncultured Erysipelotrichaceae bacterium | reverse complement strand
CGATAATTTCTAAGGCGAGAATAATCTTCAGTTCCCTTAGGAACTTTTTTGATTATTTCAGAAACAAATTTATATTCATCTTTCCACCTTTTAAAGAATAATTCACTTTTTTCTTGAAGTAAGCAAGGTCCAAATAAAATTTCTTTATCTGTTAAATAATCTTCACCTTTTATGGCTTTGATTACTTCATAATACTTATTTCCTTCTTCAAAAAGTTTTTCATCTACTATCATAAAACCATTATTAACTAGCCATTTTCTAATGGTAAAGGCTCCAACATTTGGTTGACAAATAATTGTTTTGACATTTTTCAACTTGCTTTTATTAGAGGAAAAAATAGAAGTCATTAAACTTCCACCCATTCCAGAAATGGTAATGGTATCAACATCACTTTCAAGTTGAGAGATACCGTCTGCAAGTTTTAAACTTATTTTTTCTCCTAGTCCAAATTTTTCAACATTTTTAACTGCTACACTTAAAGGGCTGCTATTGATATCACTAGCATAACAATGAGTAGCTTTTCCAATTTGAACTGCATAAATTGCTAAATATCCGTGGTCAGTTCCAATATCAGCCATAACTGAATTACGGTCAATCATAGAAGCAATAGTTTCAATACGTTTGGAAACTTTAACTATCTTGTCCATTACGATAATCACCAAACCTTTTAGACCTTGTAGGGTGTCTTAATTTACGAATTGCTTTTGCTTCAATTTGTCTAATTCTTTCTCTAGTAACTCCAAATTCTTTTCCTACTTCTTCAAGAGTTCTACTTCTTCCGTCATCAAGACCATATCTTAAACGAAGAACTCTTTCTTCTCTTTCGGTTAAATCTTTCATAACGTTATATAGTTCATCTTTTAAAAGTTCATTTGAAGCATAATCAGAAGGAGACATTCCATCATCTTTAACAAAGTCAATAATATGAGAATCTTCTTCTTCACCAACTGGTTTTTCTAAAGAAATAGGGTCTTGAGCAATTCTTTGAATTTCTCTTACTCTTTCAGGAGTCATATCATTGCCCATTTTTTCTGCTATTTCTTCACTTGTAGGTTCACGACCAAATTCTTGGAATAATTGTCTTTGAACCCTTGTTAATTTATTAATTGTTTCAACCATATGAACAGGTATTCTAATTGTTCTTGCTTGGTCAGCAATCGCTCTTGTTATTGCTTGTCTAATCCACCAAGTAGCATAAGTTGAAAATTTGAATCCTTTAGTAGAATCAAATTTAGAACTTGCTCTTATAAGTCCAACATTTCCTTCTTGAATTAAATCAAGCAAATGCATTCCTCTACCTACATAATGTTTAGCAATAGAAACTACTAATCTTAAGTTAGATTGAATAAGTTCATTCTTAGCAATTTCGGCTTGAATTTTATCAAATTCAGTAGCGTTTTCAGCTGCTCCTTTTTCAATAAGTTCTGCTAATTCAATTTCCCTATCTTTACTTAAAAGAGGAACTTTTCCTATTTCTTTCAAATAAGTTTTAACAGGATCCATCATTTTGACATTACTTGGTAAATTCATATTTTCAAAGTTATCTAAATCTTCAAGTTCTGTTTCATCTTCTAATAATCCATCATCTAATAAAAAATCATCTTCTAAAAGGTCATCTTCACTTAAATCAGTAACATCAATTTCTTCAAAATCATCATCTTTTTTATCATCAATAACATCTATTTTTTTACCTTTAAAATATGTTATTAAATTTTCAAATTCCTTTTCGCTTAAATCTAAATGTCTAATTTCATCTTCAATTTCTAAATAAGTCAACATATTAGAACCAGATTTAGCTTTCTTTTCTAATTTCTTTTTTATTTGATCTAAGGTTTCAATTTCGTCCTCGCTATCATCTAAAAAATCATCTTTTCTTTTAGCCATCTAATTCCCTCCTTTAAGAAAATTATCTTTCATTTTTTGCAATTCACTCAATTTTTCCATTTTTATTTGAAACAATCTCATTTTTTCGCCTTCATCATCAGTTAATTCTATTTGATTTTGTAATTTCTCAACTTCCTTAGCAAGCGGCTTTTCTAACTTTATCATATCAAAATAACGGACATCAAATGTTTTTTGCAAATCATTTTCATAGATTAAATCAGTAATAATGCTTCTTAAAGTAGGGTCTTCAATCCCTGAAAGAAGGTCATTTTCTGAAATTCTATTATTATCATAATAATAGTTTATCACATATTTTGCAATAATGAAGTACTTTGAATTCGATAAAAAGTTTAAATTGTCAATATAATATCGAATTGCTTTTGTATCATATAGCATTTGAGATAAAATATTTTTCTCTGCCCATTCGTACCTATCAGGTTTTTTTATCGTAATGTAGCCTGCTTTTTTAGGATACGTTTTAACAGGTTTATCATTAGTTAACATTGTCTTAATGCTATTGTAAGAAAATCCTGTTAAAGAAACTAATTTGGATATATAGTAATCTTTATCTAAATCATCAGAATTACTATTTAAGAAAGAAGTAGCAATTTTTTTAACAAAATCTTTCTTTTCTTCATAATTTTCAATATTTATCTTTGAAAATTGATAACTAATTCTAAAATCTAAAGGGCTTAATTGATTACTTAAATATTGAATTACTTTATCTTTTCCAAGTTTTAAAAGTTCATCTAAATCTTTTCCATTTTTATCCTTTGTAACAATACTTACATTAATATGATTTTTTTCTAATTCACTTATAATTTTAAAAGTTGCATCTTGTCCAGCATCATCATTATCAAGTGCCATAACTACTTTAACATTTAGTCTTTTTATCGCCCTTATTTGATTTTCCGTAAAAGAAGTTCCCATAATAGCGACAACATTATTAATGCCAATTTTTGACAAAGCAATAGCGTCCATAAATCCTTCAACAACATAAATAAGTCCTGCTTTTTTAGCATCTTGTTTAGCTATAAAGTAATTATATAAACAATTACCTTTTATGAAAATCTCTGTTTCAGGAGAATTAACATATTTAGCAATATCAGCATCATCAATTTTTCGACCACTAAAAGCAACTATTTTTCCTTCTAAATTAGATAAAGGAAAAATCAATCTTCCCTTAAATCTATCTTTTAACTTTCCATTGTGTTCAAGTCCAATACCAGATTCGACAATTTCATCTATGGTGTATCCTTTTTTCATCAAATATTGAATGGTTTTCTCACCATCATTCAAAGAAAAACCTATTTGAAATTTCTCTTTTGTTAAATCATCTAATTCCCTTTTTTCTAAATATTTTTTACCAATTAATCCTTCTTCAGTTTCTAAGTTATATTTGTATAATTCATTTACTTCACTAATTAAATCAAACATTCTTTTTTCTTTAGAAGAAAGTTTTTTTTCATTGTCTTCTATTTGAGAAGAAATATCCATTCCTATAAAGTTAGCAACAATTTTTACTGCTTCAATAAAACTAACTTTTTCATATTCTTGAACAAAAGTAAAAACATTACCCGCTGCTCCACAAGAAAAGCATTTATAAATTTGTTTTTCTTGAGAAATAGACATTGAAGGATTAGTATCAGCGTGAAATGGACAAACACAAAAATAGTTTCTTCCCTTTTTAGTAACCGGTATATATGAAGATATTAAAGAAACGATGTCTGTGCGTTTTCTTATTTCTTCAATTATTTCATTTTTTAACGCCATAACATCGCCTCCTTATTTTAGTTATTAATTTTTGATTCTAAATATTTTTCTAATTCGTCAATTTTGATTCTTGTTTGTTCCATTGAATCTCTTTCTCTAACAGTTACCATATTATCATTTATAGAGTCAAAATCATAAGTAACACAGAAAGGAGTTCCTACAGCATCTTGACGACGATATCTTTTACCAATACTTCCTGTTTCATCATAATCTACGACAAACTTCTTTTGCAAATCAGCAAATAATTGAGAAGCTTGTTCATTTAATTGTTTTGAAAGTGGTAAAACAGCTACTTTATATGGAGCAAGAGAAGGTTTAAATCTTAAAACAATTCTTGTTTCTCCATTTTCTAAAACTTCTTCATCATAAGCATCACAAACAACAGTCAAGAATAATCTATCAACTCCTAATGAAGGCTCAACAACATAAGGAATATATTTTTTGTTAGTTTCTGGATCTAAATATTCTAGACTTTCACCAGAATATTTCATATGTTGAGATAAGTCATAATCGGTTCTATCTGCTATTCCCCATAACTCGCCCCAACCGAAAGGAAATTTATATTCAATATCAGTAGTGGCTTTAGAATAGAAAGATAGTTCTTCTTTGCTATGGTCTCTAAAATGCAATTTTTCTTTATTAATACCAAGTTCATCTAAGAAGTTAATACATTCACTTCTCCAATAAGAAAACCATTCCAAATCCGTATCTGGTTTACAGAAGAATTCCAATTCCATTTGTTCAAACTCTCTTGTTCTAAAAATAAAATTTCCTGGAGTAATTTCATTTCTAAATGACTTTCCAATTTGACCAATTCCAAAAGGAACTTTTAAACGGCAACTTCTTTGAACGTTTTTAAAATTAGCAAAAATTCCTTGAGCAGTTTCTGGTCTTAAATAAATAGTGCTTTTAGAATCTTCAACTACTCCCATAAAAGTCTTAAACATTAAATGGAATTGTCTAATTGAAGTAAAATCTTCTTTTCCACAAGTTGGACATTTTATATGATTTTCTTTAATATAGTTTTCCATTTTTTCATTGCTCCAACCTTCACAAGGAGCATTAGATACATCTTCGATAAGTTTATCAGCACGATATCTAGTTTTACAATTTTTGCAATCCATTAAAGGATCAGAGAAGTTAGCTAAGTGCCCACTAGCTTCCCAAACACGAGGATTCATTAAAATTGCACTATCAAGTCCTACATTGTATTTATTTTTAGCGACAAATTTATTCCACCAAGCATCTTTTAAATTGTTTTTCAAAACAACGCCAAAAGGACCATAATCCCAGCTATTAGCCAATCCTCCATATATTTGTGAACCAGGGAAAACAAACCCTGATGATTTTAAATGACTTACAATCTTTTCAAATTCAAATTCTTTCATTTTTACCCCTCTTTACAATACTCAAATTATCTCATATTTCTTAAATAAATACAATTTATTTAATACTTATTTCGCTTTTTACTTGAAAAAGTGAACTTTTTTTTAGTTCACTTAATCAAAACAAATCAGAATGAGAACCTGTCCTTAATAAGAATAATTCTAATT
>CAYTZW010000018.1:0-19453 GCA_964442785.1 uncultured Erysipelotrichaceae bacterium | reverse complement strand
AATCTTTCGTAAATCTATTTGATTGTACGATTTTAAGCATTTATTTTTTCATCTCCTCTAAAATTTCTTCAAAGTTATCATATCTTTTATATTTTTCTTTATCTTTCTTCATTAAATCTAATTCTTTTAAGGCTTTTTTTGTTTCTTCATTTGGCTCATATAGTCTTATTTCAAAAGGAATTCTTTTTTCTCTAACTGATTGAGATAAAAACAACGAAATTGCTGTTGATAAATCTAATCCAAAACTAGAAAACAATTCGATTGCTTCTGCTTTTAATTTAGGATCAATGCTTATATTAGTACTAATTTTTCCCATAAAATCACCTCTACTAATATTATATTAACAAAACATCAACATTTAATCAACATTTTATGCTTAAAATATCAACAATCATTTAAACATGAATATTTATTTTGTTTTGATATTTTTTTACATTCTAGTTATCTTCAGTTTCTAATTTACATCTCCACAAAGCCATTGGATGAAATTTAATTTTTTCTATCATTTCTGCGTTTTCAAACAATAATTCTGGCTCATATATTTTCTTTCTAAATTTTTCTATAAACTCTTGTTCATTTATTGTTATTGTTATAAGTTTTTTAGATAAGATAAAACTGTTTCTTTAGCCTGATTTAAGTGAAATTTATCAGTTTTTGATAGTACGGGTTTTAATTGAGTTTTAAATTTTTTAAAACTCAAATTTTCAATATTATCAAAAGTCAATTTATCAATATCCTGTTCTCCACCAACCATATTATAAAAAATCAAACACTTTTTAAGTAAATTCATTTCTTTATCGTTGATTATTTTATTTTCTATCATTGAATTAACATCATATAAGTCTCTAGGAGTAGCACGAGAAAGTAATGCATTAATTTTGCTAGCATATAACTCGATTGTATTTAGTGTTAATACTTCAAAACTATCAATAATCACTTTACTTAAAATTTGTTTTTGCTCAAGTGGTAAAATATGGCATCTATCCATAAAGTTTATTTCAACCTTTATATTGTCTCTATTCCCTGCATTATTTATATAATTGAAAGTAAAGCTTAGTAAAGCATAATGTTTTCTAGGAGAAACCATTAAAGAATATCCTTCTTGCCACATATAATTAATCAATCGTTTTGAAAATTCTTCCTTTATTTTAATGATTTCTTCTTTTGATAAATTTTCCGTAAAATCTAAATCTATATCTACTGACAATCTTGGCAACTCTAAAGTTGTCAAATTAATGGCAGTTCCACCTTTTAATGCAAGTTTACCCTTAAATACCTTATCATTATTTAAAAACTTCAATATTTCGGATAACCTTAATACTTTTTCTAAATTATCTTTTAAAAAGTTAGTTTGAGTTGAAAGCACATTTAAATATTGTTTTGAATAGATCATTAATATCCTCCGTTAATATGTGATTTTAAGTTTTTAGGAACCATTAATTTCCATTTAGCATTAAATCCAAAATCTTTATAATCTTCCTGCAAAAAATACTTAACCTGATTAGTCAATTTACTTCGGCAAAACTCAAAAAAATCATCTGACAAATTTAATTGTTCTTTGTAATGTTCTAATATATATCCAACTTTTTGAAAAAGCAAAACTTGATTATATGAAGATAAAACGGACAACAATTTTTCTTCATCTAACACTTTTATTTGTTCTAGGGCATTTAAAACTTCTTCTATTCCTCCAGCAAGATTAACATCATCTATACAATCAATGATTGTACGTTCTAATGAAGAAACTCTAACACCAGTAGTAATAGTATCTACGATTTCAACATAGTTTTTGGTTATTTTATTAATATATTCAATATTTTCAAATTCAAAATTATTAAATTTTGTTGAAGAACAAACTATAATATCACCGAACACTTGATTTGCTATACCATAATATTCAAGTGCAGAATGATAAGCAACAAAAGAATTCTTAGAAATTTTACTAGCAATTTCAAATTTTGATGAAGGCACATAACCCGCTGCATCAACTACAACATACAGACCATTTCTCACTTTCTTAATGTCTTTAGATTTTACTTTTCTATATATCCAACCATTTAATTGTTTTTCATTACCAAAGTATTTTAGTAATTCATTTTTATTAAAAACATAAGGAGTAAATATTTTCATTTAAGTCCCTCCTTTTTTAACCATTTTAAATCATTTTACCCTATTTTTCAAGTAATTTGAGTAAATATAGTTAAAATTATTCTAAATAACTTTAATTAACATTCAAAATACAAGTCATATTTTTCCAACTCTACCTCAACAAAGATTGTTTCAAAAATTCAAAACTTTTTATCCTATAACTTCCAAAATCTAAAAAATAAGTCCATAAATCAATAAGTATTTGATATATTAATTTATCATCTAATATTAAATTGGCTAGTTTTTCTTTTTCTATTTTTTTAAACAAACGAACATTTTTTAAATAATCTTTGCTTTTAGTTTCAAAAGTACATTTATAACAAACATAGCCTCCTAAAGAATAATCTAAATCCACTATTGATTTATTAGAACCACATTTTACACACTTGTCTAACTCTAATTCTATACCTTCCCATTTAAGCATTTTTGTCAAATAATAGGTTGCTATGTATAAAGGATTTTCTTCATTTTCAAGTGAAATCAAAAGATAGGAAATTTCATCATATAAAGTAGGAACATCTTTGATATAAAAAAGGCTTTCCATTATAAAAGAAATAGTTGCTAGTGCTTCAATCGATTTTGTTATTTTTTTAGGCATAAAAATTTCCTTAGCAGCTACTAAATCATACTTTCCATTATCAATTTTATTTTCAAGTTCAAATTCACAAATTGCACCTAACATTGTTACTTTAGCAAAAGGACTAGTAAGTTTTTTAGCACTTTTAGCCTTAAATGCAATAACTTCATTTTCCATAGTTAAAATACTAACAATTTTGTCGCTAGTTTTATATCCTATTTCTTTAATAACAATTCCTTTGACTTTAAAAATCATTTTTTATTCGTCCTTATATCCAAATTCTTTTAAATATTTAGGCTTATTTCTCCAATCTTTCTCAACTTTTACAAATAATTCTAACATTACTTTTTTATCTAAAAGTTTTTCAATATCTTCTCGAGCATAAGTTCCTATTCTTTTTATCAAAGCTCCTTGATTACCAATTATAATCGCTTTTTGACTTTGTTTTTCTACTACTATTGTCGCATCAATATCACAACTTTTACGACCAAATTGCATTCTATCAATCGTAACGGCAACGCTATGTGGTATTTCTTTTTCCGTCAACCTTAATATTTTTTCACGAACATACTCAGCCACTAAAAACTTTTCTGATTTATCGGTAATCATATCTTCTTCATAAAAAGGAACTCCATAATCAAGATAAGACTTTATGGTATTAACAAGTTTATCAACATTATTTCCTTTTTTAGCACTTAAAGGGAAAATCTCGGCAAAATCTCTTTTTAAATTCCATTTCGTTATTTTTTCTGCTAATTCCACTTTATTAATTAAATCAACTTTATTTAAAACTAAAATAACAGGACACTCAACATCTTTTAATCTATCAAGCAAAAAATCATCACCTTTACCACTATCTAAAGAAACATCAACCATATATAAAACTAAGTCAACATCTTTAATAGAAGAATAAGCTTCTTTATTTAAAGTATCTCCTAAAGCGTGTAAAGGCTTATGAACTCCTGGAGTATCTAAAAAAACAATTTGAGCTTCATCATCATTATAGATACCTTGTATTTGATTTCTAGTCGTTTGAGCTTTAGAAGAAGTAATCGCAATATGTTCTTTAATAATAGAATTTAACAAAGTTGATTTTCCAGCATTAGGACGCCCAAATAAAGCTACATATCCAAATTTCTTTTCCATTATCTATTCACCCCTAAATTACTAAGTATTTTTTCTTGCAAAGAAAACATTTCTTCTTCATCTTCTTTATTTTGGTGGTCATAACCTAATAAATGTAATAATCCGTGGGTAAATAAAAAAGATAACTCTCTTTCCAAAGAATGACCATATTGAACACTTTGTTTTAAAGCCCTTTGATAACAAATAAAAATATCTCCAAGTTCTCTATTATCATCTTGGTAATAACATTCACTATCTTCCATAGCAAAACTGATTACATCGGTAACCTTATCAATATTTCGATATTCACGATTGTATTTTCTAATTTTATAAGGACTAACAAAAGAAACAGACAAAGAAACTTCATCATCTATTTTTAAAACTTTTAAAGTTTCCTCTAAAATCAAATGATATTTTTTTTGATATTTTTTTAAATCATTTTTTGTATTATTAATTACACTTAAAATATGGGACATACACTTACCTCACTACTTAACAAATTATAACATATTTAAAAGTATTTTTAGAATAAAAATAAATATTTGCACCTTTATTAAAGTTAAAAAGTTGCTCAAAAATCTTAAAAATAGTTTTTTTATTTTAATTTTTCCTTTTAAGGTTAATTGATAGCCCGTAAAATTATCAAGAATTTTCTCTTTTTTTACCAATCTAAAAACAAACAATTTAGAACTATCATAAATAAAATAATAACGAGAAAAACTTTTCAGCAAATAAATAAAATGATTTTGTCCTTTAAAAATAGTTTGAATAATCGAATTATCATAAATAAATTCTTTACTATAATAAGCATAACAAGTAACATTTCTTTCTTTTAAGTATTCCTTCATATCCAAAAATGAAAGTTCAATTTTGCTTACTTTTCTTTTATTAAAAGGAATGTTATTAAAAAAACAAAGACTATTTAAACTTCGATAACCACAAGAAAACCAAAAATAAAAATATCCTTTCATAACCAATAATAGTCATAAAAAGATATTTTTCCTAAAATTATTTAGATTTTTTTACATCATTTTGAACTTCAATATAATCTTTTAAAGTTTTACATAATTCTTCCATATAATTAGGTTTTGTTTTACCAATTCCTTTTCCGTGTAAAATTTCAAATTCTTCAATAAGTTCAATAGCTTCTAAACATTCTTGACTTCTAACGACATCTTTAGTTGTTAATTCACAAGTTGCGAATGTTTTATATAAACCTTCATTTTTCCTATTTTTAACGTGATTAATCAATAATTCCAAGCTTGTTTTTCCCGTAGGACCAAGTTCAATATCAGATTGTCGCGTATCACCACAAATAATTATTTTACTATTAGGACCTATTCTACTTAAAATAAGTTTAAATTGGTCGCTAGTTAAGTTTTGAGCTTCATCTATAATTGCAATCGTATTTTTGAAAGTTAAACCTCTCATATAGGCTACAGCACCTGTTTCAATAGATTTACTACTTTTTCCTTCTAAATATTTTTCTAATTGTTCTTTACCGAAAATTTCTTGTAAAGAATTAAGTAAAGGAACTAAATACATTTCAACTTTTTCTCGAACATCTCCTGGTAAAAATCCTAATTTTTCTCCTGCTTCAACATTTGGTCTTGCTAAATAAATCTTATCAATTTTTCCTTCTTTTAAAAGTTTAGCAGCATAAGCCGCAGCAATAAAAGTCTTTCCTGTTCCAGCAGGACCAGAAGCAAAAATAATATTATTGTTTTTAATGGTATCTACTAATTGTTTTTGACCTTTAGTTTTTGGATAAATTACTTCTCCTCTAATAGTTTTACATATTTCAATATTTTTATATCCTTCATAATCATCTAAATTACCTTGTTTTTCTAATAAAATAGCATTATTTATTGTTTCATTGGTAATTTCTTTTCCTTTTTTAGATAATTCAAATAAAGTGGTAAGAATTTTTCGAACAATTACAACCTTTTCTTTACCCCCCCTTATATCTAATTTTTGAGAATTAGCATCATCATTAGCAAGGACAGTAATTTGAACATCATATTGTTTTTCTAACATTTTCAAATTTGAATCAGCAGGACCAAAAACATTCAAAATATCCTGATTTCTTTTTTTGGACAAATCCATTTTAAATTTCCTCCCCAATCATTTCAATAAAAGTGAAATGTATCTTTATGGAAATTATATTATCTTTTTGCTTATATTGTAAAATGTTTTCTTTGAAAACACTCGCATTTGGGGATAACTTATTTTCAATTTCTTGCAAACTCTTTTCTTTTGCCTCTAAAAAGATGTCTGCTTCATCATTTAAAGAAGTTTGATAACTCAAATCAACTAGATACCAAGTATAAGCATAAATATTACCACTTGTTCCTAAATAAACTTCCTGATTACTACTACTTATTAGATAATCATCTACTAATAAATCACCTTTTCTAACATATTGATTTTCTTTAACTAAAACATTTCCTTTAGAAATATCAATTCTGCTAATTATCCCGTCTTTACTCGCATATAATTTTCCTTTTGTTTCTTTTATTTCAGGAGCAATTCTTCTTTTAATATAGTTAATGTACAAAACAGAACCACTTAAAGAAAATTCTAACCATTCAATTTCATTTTCCATATCTTCATATATCTTATTTTCAATTTGTTTTAGTTTAGTGAAGTTGGGTTTTTTAGAACCTTGTTTCAAATGAAAACTTTCCAAATTTTCTAAGATATTTTGATTTATAATTTCATAATTACCTCTTATTTTTATCTTCCATATTTTTGTAGAAAGAAAAAAGAAAAAGCAACTAGAAATAATAATACATATTAAAGTGATTTTTTCTACAATAAGAAAACGAAAAAAAGTAAAAATTCCTTTTGACTTAACGATTTTAGCATAAGGAAAAAACTTTTGAATTTTTCTTCTATTAATAAAAGAACTTTCAAAAGAAAAAGTATACTCATCAATTTGAAAAAAATTTCTAACTTGAATGGAAGAATTTTTCAATCTATCCAACAAATAAAGCTTATTATAAGAAGTAATCCTATACAAATCATAAAACTTTTTCATACCTTAAAATCCTCGATATCAAGATGAACAATATTACCATTTATAACAATTTCAGAACCTTCAATATAAGAAATATATAAATTAGAACCTGATACTTTTAAAAGTAATTTAGGTAATTGTAATTCTACATAATTTTCTAAAAGACTGATAATTCTTTTTACTTTGACAACCTTTAAGGATTTATTTGTGTAATAGAACATTTAATCACCTACATAATGATATGAAAAAAAGCAAAAAAAAAGCACCAAAGGTACTTTCTTACATTAGATTTTCTTAGAATTTCTTTTTCTTTTTAGAATTCTTAATTTTTTCTCTACGAGCAACGCCAGGTTTCATATAGCATTCGCGTTTACGAGCTTCTTCAAGAGTACCAGCTTTTGATACTTGTCTTTTAAAACGGCGTAATGCATCATCCAATGATTCGTTGTCACGGATTGATACTTTTGACATGTAAGAACTACCCTCCTCTGTAGAAGTCTCAAACTTCTTTACGAGTATTCATTATATACACTTTTTAAAATTTATGCAATATTTTTATGTTTTGTGTGCAAAAAATATCGTTGATAGACAATTTTATGAGAAAAAAACAAGAAAAAGTCAGGACCAATTTATGTTTTAATTATTGTATAATAAAAAAGCCAGTAAAGTTATTATTCTTACTGGTAATAGAAGATAAGGGACTTTAATACTATTGCTAGTACAGAATAGATTTTATTTGGCTAGAAAGGATTAAAGTCATTATGTTAGAAAAAATATTTGAAATTACCATACTAACTTTATCTTGTTATCTATTTAGTATCATTTATATGATATTAAAAAAAGATAGCAAGTAACTTTACTAACCCACAGTCCCTTATCTATCTATATTCATTATATTCGATAATCCTCTTTTTGTAAATATCTCTATTTATTCTTTTGTTAAATTCTTGTGAGAAAAAGATAAGAAAAAGTCAGGACCAATTTATGTTTTAATTATTGTATAATAAAAAAGCCAGTAAAGTTATTATTCTTACTGGTAATAGAAGATAAGGGACTTTAATACTATTGCTAGTACAGAATAGATTTTATTTGGCTAGAAAGGATTAAAGTCATTATGTTAGAAAAAATATTTGAAATTACCATACTAACTTTATCTTGTTATCTATTTAGTATCATTTATATGATATTAAAAAAAGATAGCAAGTAACTTTACAAGCCTTCAAATAGTCCCTTGTCTATCTATATTTATTATATGCTACTTTTTAAAATTTGTAAATATCTTAAAACGTTGAACTCATATATTTTTTATGGTAAACTTTTTTAAAAAAAGAAAGGAAATTATAAAATGAAAAAATCTTCAAAAATCATCTTAGGTTCTGCACTCGCTTATTCAGTTTTAATGCTTGTCTTTAGCATTTGTCTTTATGTTTCTATCTCCAATGTAAAAAAAGATAACACTAAATTAAAAAATAGGGTTAAAGACCTTGAAACTGTAAATAGCACTATGGAAAATGACATAAATAGCCTTAAAACTTCAAAAAATAAAATGCAAGAAGACATTGAAAATCTAGAAGACCAACTAGCCGCTGATGAAGCAATAATTGAAGACCTTCAAACAAAAGTAGATAATATAATTCGTCTTATATCATCAGGGAGTTAATAATCCAAATTAAAAAGATATCATCTATTATTGAAGCAGAGATATCTTTTTATATTATTTTCTAATATTTCTTCCTTTTTTGTCTAAAATATCGTGTAATTGTTCTATTGAATATTTGCTATAATTTCCTAAAGAATTAACGATGCAAACAAAAGTTTCTTCTTTTTCTTTAATTATTTCGATATGTTTTTCAGGAAAATACTCATTAGGTATTACTTCTTCTATTGTACTTCCGTCTTTTAAATTTTTTAAGTAAAAACCTATTTTTTCTTCTTTTAGATTTTTTTCTACCAAAGCAACTCTAGGAGATAAAACTGTAACTACTTCATTTTTACCAACTTCATATTCGCCATTTAAAGTTAAAATGGTATTAAGTTCACTTACATTATCAAATCTATCTATTTTCTTAGCAACATATACTTCATCTTTAAGAAAAAGAGGAACTCTTATTTGCTTTTTCATCTTGATATATTCGCCTTTGACATCTAAATAATGAGCAAACTCCTCTTGTTTATCAAGAGTACCAAAATACAAATAATTATTTTCTAATTTTCCTCTTTCTAAAAGATATTTTTGTTTGTGAATTTCCAAGAATACTTTTTGATTGTTGCTATACATTAACATTTTCATCACCGTTTTTTATTGTATTTTATTTAATAAAGTTCCTCAATAGCAATTAAAAACAATGTTAATTATTAACCATTTTTCCTTCTAGCAATAATCCTTCTACTTTTTCTAAATAAACAGGTACTATTTGATTTATTAGTTCTTTGTTTCCTTTAAAAGCAACTTTCAAATAATTAGAGGTATGACCAATTAGGTAACCTTCTCTTTCACTTTCCACTAATACATCTACCGTTTTTTCTAAATAATTTTTAATATAATCAGTAAATAAACTATCAGATAATTCTATTAATTTTTTTACTCTTTCCTTTTTTATTTTAGGAGCAATTTGATTAGGCATTTTAGCAGCTAAAGTTCCTTGTCTTACTGAATATGGAAAAACGTGTAATTGAGTTAATTTTGAATCTTTTATAAAATTGTAAGTTTTTTCAAATTCTTTTTCAGTTTCCCCAGGAAAACCTACAATAACATCGGTAGTTATTGCAATATCAGAAACTGCTTCTCTTAACTTTTTAATAGAAGAAGCAAAATAAGTTGTATCATATTTACGGTTCATTCTTTTTAAAACGGTATCACAACCTGATTGCAAAGGAATATGAATATGATTAACTATCTTCTTATTATTTTTCAACAACTCGACAAATCTATCACTAATTTCACTATCTTCAATCGAAGAAATTCTAATTCGTTCAATTCCTTCTATTTTAAGTAAATCTTCTAACAAATCATCAAACTTATAATCTCCTAAATCTTGTCCATAGGCTGCGGTATGAATTCCTGTTAAAACTAATTCCTTATAACCATTTTGAGCAAATCTAGTGGCTTCTTCTAAGACTTGTTCTTTCTTTCTACTTCTAACCCTTCCTCTTGTATAAGGAACTATACAATAACTACAAAAATTATTACAGCCGTCTTGAATTTTTAAATAAACACGGACATTATCGGTATAAAAACTAAGTTTTTGATTTTCAAATTCCTTAAATTCTCTACTATTAGAAATATCTACAATTTGATGAGGATTTTTTTGATATTCTTCCACATATTCATAGATTTTATTTCTTTTATCGGTACCTACAATTATTGATAAACCTTCTATTTTACGCAAAACTTCATATCCAACTTGACTATAACAACCCATAGCACAAACAATAGCACGCGGATTTTCTTTTATCTCTTTATGAATTCTTTGCCTACTTTTAGAATCCGCTACACTAGTAACGGAACAAGTATTAATAACAACAACATCAGCAACTTCATCTTCTTTTGCCAATTTATATCCACGTTCTTTAAATTGTTCTAATACGGCTTCGCTTTCATATTGATTAACTTTACAACCTAAAGAAATAACTTTAATTAACTTCATTTATACATCACCTTTCTTATTATAACAAAAAAACTAACAATAAGTTAGTAAATGTTACCTACTTTTGCTAGTTATTTTTTGATAAATTCAATAATGTTATTTCCTGCTTTGGATTCTAAATTAATGTTATAATTTTGATTTTCTCTTAAGCAATTATAATAAACCATTATGGACAGGGAAGATATTTCTTTAATTAAACTTTCATGGTAAGCAATTCTTCTTTTATAAAAGGTATCAACAACGGTTTTATTCATTAAAGTTAAGTATTCTTCTTGATTAAAATTATTATTAGATAAATAGATATTTATTGAAGAAATAAATTCTTCTGCTAGTAAATAGATGACATTTTCATTAATGCCTTTAAATTCTTTTATTTGTAACATTTTTGATGTTAATAATTGATATGCTTTTTTCCTATCTTCTTTACACATACATAAAGAATTTCCATATTTTGATGCCATAAGTCCACCTCTTTTGCCTCAAATCATATCATAAGAAAAAAAGCAATTCATCAAGAATTGCCTTAATTGTGGTAAACTGATACTAAACCTGTTAAGAATATCGCTGCCGTTTCACATCTTAATATTCGATTACCTAAACTAACCGAAGAAAAACCTAAAGACAAGAAATAATCAACTTCACTTTTATCAAATCCACCTTCAGGGCCTACAAGCAAAGTTAGGCTCTCTTTTTCTCCCTTAATTTTATCTAAAAGCGTATATTCCTTACTTTCTTCATAAGCCAAAATATTTGTTTTCGATAAATAATTTTTTATTTCTTTTTCCAAAATAACTTTTTCTATTTTAGGAATACGACACCTTCTTGATTGTTCTGCGGCTTCTTTAGCAATACTTTTCCACCTTTCAATTTTGCTATTTTCTCTTTTTTCATCTAATTTAATAATCGACCTTTTAGAAATAAAAGGTACAATTCTAGTTACTCCAAGTTCCGTAGCTTTTTGAATTATCCATTCAAACTTTTCAAGTCGAGGTAAACCTACTATTAAAGTCAAATCAACATTTAATTCTCTTTTATCCTTTAATTGTTCTATCAATGAATAATCAACTTTTTTGGGTTCAATTACTAGTGAAACAAGATATTGCTTATCATCATTGCAAAATACCACTTTATCCCCTGTTTTAGCCCTTAAAACGTGTAAAATATGATGAACATCACTCTCTTGCAAAACAAATCTATCATTTCTTTTATCTACAAAATAATATTGCATAAATCCTCCTAGATAAAAAGAATATTCACAAAGGAATATTCTATATTTTGTTATAACCTCTTATTAAAGCTTTGTTAGAATCTCTAATAACACATAATGTTTGGTCAACAAGAGGAACGATATCCGCCATTTTCTCAGGTGGTGCGGATAAAATAGCTTGTAATCCATAATGTCTTAACAACTTAACACTTTCTTGAATTCTTTCACTATCCATTTTAGAGAAAGCCTCATCAAAGATAATAAGTCTTATCGTACCAGGGTCATTAGCATTTTTCTCACTAACACGATATAGTTGAGCAAAGGAAGCCAAAATAGAAATGTAGAAAGGAGTTTGGGTTTCTCCTCCGGACTTTTTAAGTAAAGTCTTTGATAAGAATTGTTTTCTTCCTGCTTCATCTTTAACAATAAGGTCAAATTTTAAATATGTACGATAATCAGTATACTTATCAATATTCTTAGCAATTTCGCCTTTCATATTGCCACTTAACTCATCATCAACATAAGTTATTTGTCTAAATAAATTCTCAACAGTTTCTCCATATACTTCATTGAAAGCATCATCAAATAAAGTAACACCTTCCACTAGCATTGGGTCATTAATCATATCATAATACTCACGATATTCAGGACGAGGGTTAACTACAAAGTGATAAGAGTCATTACCAAAAGTAGAATCCTCTAAAGCTTCATTCAATTTTTCAATTTGAAGTTTAACGGTATCAAAATTACCTTTTAATTTAGACAAGAAATCATTTTTAAATTGAATTAAAGCATTTTCTTTTGCTTTAATAATTTTTTCTTTATAACTTGCTAATAAATTAGTAGAAAATTCATTATATTCATCACTAAAAGCCTTATTAGAAATATCATTAACATCATATCCTAATTTATAAGTAGTAACATAAGAACTTCTTAAATTAACAACTTTGTTGAATTTTCTGGATAATCCATTGTCCAAAGAAGCAATTTCGCTTTGATAAACCTTAAACAAACGGTCAATATCTTGTTTAGTAGAAATTTCAGCAATAAAAGTTGGTTCTCCAACTTCATTTATCCAATCCTTAGTAAATGAAGCATTTATTTTATTTTTAGCATCTTCGATAATTCTTTCTTGACCTGGTAACAATTCTTCTTTAATTCTTTCATTATCAGTTTCAAGTTTTGAAATATTAGAAATTATATCTTCTTTATCATTATTTAATAATTCCAATTTTTTAGTAACCGTTTCAAGTTTATTATTTAAAACTAAAATATAACTAGAATCAATAGAATCTATAGCATTTAATAAAATCGAATGTTGTTCCTTTAACATTGGTAAATCTTTAACTTCTTGACTAATAGTTACCAAACTTTCAATTTGATAATTATTAATATTTTCAAGGTTAGAAACAATATTTAACATAACCAATTTTTCTTTTAAAGAGAACATTATATCTTCACATTCTTTAATTTGAGCTTTAGCCAAATCAATTTGAGATTTCAATGCATTATTACCAATAAAAGGATTACGCCACCTATCTTTATTAATTTGTCTTGCTACATATCCTTGATATAACATACCACTATCCGTAATCGAACGATTATATTTTCTTAAATCTTCAACTCGATCACATTTAATTAAACTACCAATAGTCATATCTATAAAAGCACGAGCATATTTATTGTCGGTTGTAATTTCTTCAGATAAAGCATTTTTATAAGTATCGTGTTTAGATTCCATAATCTTTGCCGTATCAACAATACCAAAATCAAATAAATTGTATTCAAATTTAACTTTATCATAAATAGCAATAGCATCATTAACATAAGCAGGTTCGACAAACAAATAGAATTTTTGGCTACTTAAATAACCTTCAATAACATTAGCCCACCTTCTATTTTTGATTTCAATCATATCCGCCAAAATAGAAACTTCAATGTCTTTATGGTATTTATCAAACAAAGCTTGTTTAATTAATTCTCTTAGTTTTAAAAGTCGAGCATCATAAACTTTAACACCTTTATTTAAAGAATTGATGACATTAAATAAGTTTTCTCGAGTACGATGTTGCTCTTTTCCTTCTCTTTCACATTCTCTAGCCACACCAGAACAAATATTTTTAAATTCACTTAAAGAAGTTTGTAAAGAAACATAATCTTTTCTTTCAATAGAAGGAAGGTCATTACTATTAATATTAAATAAATCAATATTCATCGAGATTTTTCTCGCTAAATCCTTAACATCTTTAAAAGAATCATCTTTATCTTGATAATTATTAATGCTTTTTAAAACATTATTCCAACCTGCATAATAAGAAGTAAAACTATCTTTCAAGTTATCAACTTTATAATCTAAACTCTCAATTTGTTTTCTTAATTGTTCTTCTTGTTGTTCTAAAGAAGCTTTTTGTTTAAAAGCATCACTGGAAAATTTTTCTTCCAACAATTTTTCTTTTTCAACACTTAAAGAAGCAATTTCAGCAGCATTTTTTTGAATTAAAGTTTTTGAATAAGCAATATCATCATCATTAGATTCAATTTGTTCTTTAAAAACATTAATTTGTTTTTCTTTAACCATTAAATCTAACCTATTTAGCATATATTTTTGAATTCTTAACTTCGTTTCATCATTATGCCAATCATTATAAGCATCTTCAATATTTTTTAATATTTCCACTCTTTTAGCGATAATATCAGCTTCAAGTTCTAATTGTTTATAGGCTCTAATATTTTCTTGCATTGAAGAAATATCTATTTGATATTTAACATCACAAATATATTCGGTAATAAATTTTTCAATATCGGAAATAGGAGCAAAAGGAACTGACTTTTTAAATAAGGTAAAGAAATTATTATTTAAGTTTCCAAGTTTTATCTTTAAGGCTTCTTTATAAGAAACATTTGTTTCATAGAAATTAACAGCTTCTTTGCCAAATTTTTCCATTAATTTTAATTTTAATTCCTTAGTAGAAACCGCAATGTTTTTATTTAACAAATCCTCTTTTTCAACAACACCATCGCAAATAAAGAAACGAGTGTCATAATCTCCAGTTTCATAAGTATCAAAACCTGCTCCAATAGTGAATTTTTTATTTATTTTATCATCATTGATAACAGCGACAACATAAGTAGTAAAACGACCATTTCTTAAATATTGAACACCTTGTTCGCCATCACCGATTTCGCATCTTAAATAGCCTTTTAAAGTACGACTAGATTTATCAGAAGCTGACTTATTAAAATAGTGTCCTGTTGTATCGGCTAATAACAAAATTTGAAAAGCATCGATAATAGTTGTTTTACCAGAACCATTTTTACCTGTTAAGAAATTAACATCTTTAAGTTCCATTGTTTCATAAGAAACATAGTGCCAGTTTATCAAGGTTACTTTTTCCATTTTTTTCATTCAATATCACCTAATTCCCTTCACTAATTGTTTCACTTTCAGTTCCTAACTCATTGTCAAAAACCATCGCAAAAATAGCATTTATTTTTTCATTACTAACTACTTTTATAATAGTAGGCATAATAACTAAGTTACTTGTAACATCTTCAAAAGTTTTATCTAATTTAGAGATAACATTATATCTATTGATATTTTTAAAACCTTCTGACATTTCTTTAATAGTAGGTTTTTTAGTGATAATCTTTAAATCAAACATTTTTTGAATAATTGCTCCAATAGAAGTATAAACAGCATTATTAGAAGAATAAGCACTTTGACTTCTACCGTCATCATAAATCATTCTTAAAGTTAATAATAATAAAGTCGTAAACTTATCCAAACGAACCAAATTATGATTATATTTATTATTTATTTGAATAATTCCATAAACATCATCTTTTTCCAAAGTATAACCAAACATATCAAAATACTTATCAAACATTTCATAATACTTTTCTATGAAACGATAATCAGGATTAATTTTCCCTAATTTATCTTTAGTTTCATATATTTCCCTAGTTAAGAAAGTATGAGCTAATAGAAAAGAACCAACTTTGGCAAATTTTTCTTTTTCTAAATCAGTCAACATATAATATTTTTCTTCATCTAGCATTATTTCTTCCTCCTTTTAAATTCCATATCAGGAATATGATATTCCCAATTATCAACCATTCCATCAAATAACTCTACTTTGTAAAAACTACGAGAAGAATCTCCTTTTAACATTGCAAAAATAGTCATTACTAAATCTTGAATATTATCAATTCTTAAATCTTTACTTTTGATATTATCTTTTTCTTGTAGTTGATTTTCGACAAATTCATATACTTTTTCCGTAGAATAAGGATTTAAAGTATCCAAAATAAATTGATTACCTAAAGCACTACCTACATCATCATCAAAGACATCAATGGCAATAGGCTCAGCATCTCCAAGTTTAGTAGGATTTGCTCTTGTAAAACAAGACCTATCCGTTACATAACCATTGTAAATAAAATTGATTTTATCTTTACAAATTTCTAAACAAGAAGAACCACCATATTCGTGTTCTACCGCTAACTTCTCAATGATTTTAACCAATTTTCCTTTAATAGACTTATCAGAATTTAATAAATATTTCATCTTATCCGCAGTAGAAGAAACATAATCATTATTCTTCATATCTATTTTTTCTAACAATTCTTCAAGTTCATTTATCTTATCAATAATATGATACATTTTCATTAAAACTTCTTGTTTAGCTTTAAATTCATCTTCTTCATAATGATACTTACCTGCTTGCTTACTAATTTGATCCATAATGTCCTTATCTTTTAACCATTTATTTAAAATTCCAAAGACACTTCCTTTAAACCTTGTAATAGAATCTTTAGTTTTCAAAGGCAAATATATTTGATTAATAATCCTTTGTTGATATTCATCAAAGTGATCTCTTAACATATCATTGATATTATTTAAAACCGATAAACGATTAAATTTTCTTCTCAAATTATGGTATAAAAGTTTCAACTCATTTTCTAATTCCAAAGTCTTATCATAAGCGTTAATTAAAGAAGTATAACGATAATCCACCTTTTCTTCATCAGCTTGCTTAAGATTAGAATAAATAGCAAACATATAAGTAGAATATTCTCTTGTTTCTTCTTCCACAATATCGTGTAAAGTATTTAATAACTTTATAGTATAAGGTGGTAAAGTAATATGTTCTACAAAAGATGTTTTATTTTCATATTCAACTTCAATCCAACCTGTATCTTTAAATTTACGAATAATAAAACGAGCCAAAGACAAAGCATCTTTACCAATCTTATTAACATCAACTTCATTTTCTTCACTCATATCAATACTATATAATTGTTGTTCCAAACTATTAATCAAAGAAGATGTTAATTTTTCTTTTTCAATCATAACTTCTTCCTTAAATAATTGTCTTAGTATCAATAAACTAGAAGCATATACTTCTTTATTTTTAGAGGTGAAAACTGAAAACATATTGCTAGGTATAACATTAAATAATTCCACAGCAAAACCTCCTATATCTATTCATCACAATTTTACCATAATTATTATAAATAATTAAATATTTTTTTTTAAATAAGACAAATTGTAAGCAAATAATGTTTTTTTTCTCAAAATAAAAAGAATGATAAATACCTTACCATTCCTTATGTAGACAAAAATATTAATCACTAAATGTATAAAAATAATTCATTTCATAAATAATTCTTATTCCTATATCTACAATTTAATGAATTGATTTTGCTTATCATCATAATAATATGCTTCAGGATATAATTTCTTAATGACAATTTCCAATTTACTCAGTGTACCATAATCGGCATATTCAACATCTAAAATATGACCATTAACAATCGGTAATATAACATCACCATTTTCAAATTCTCTTAAAGCTTCTTTTTCCGTTTCAGATTCACCATTATCATTTACATCATTTATACTAACAACTAAAATGGCTTTTTTATTTTTATCAGCTATCCAAAAATTTTCATACGGTTTAGAGCCACCAAGTTCATATTCTAACCCTGCAATTTCTAAAATTTTTTCTAATTTTTCTTTAGTTATTAATTCATTCGTAATATAACTTATATTATCCATTTTTATTTTTCCTTCCTTTCTTTTGAATTTTTGGATCAGAAACAATCCTTTTCATTCTAGGATTTTTTACTCAAAATAAAAAGAATGATAAATACCTTACCATTCCTTTTAAAGTTGATTTTTAGATATTAATATGTGTAATCAAATTCAATTTCATAAATAGTTCCACCTACAAAATTGAATACATAATCATCTGCAACAGCTTCTCCATTTACTTTAATATTTGATGCAATCTTTGGACGATATGAGTCTTTCAACTGAGCAACTGTCATTGTTGTTGTATAGCTAATATCAATAAAATCGTGGCCAACAAATGTTTGGGTATCGCCGTCAGAATATTGTGCTGTTTGTTTACTTCTAAATAAAACATAACCTTCATTAACTCCAGTTATTTTTCCATATAAATCAATATCATATGAAGAAAAAGCTGTAATATTTGTTGCAGGAATTGTACATTCTTCATCTAAATACCAAGAAGTAATAATTGCGTGAGCATAATCACCTAATTCTTCAGCACCACTTGTTAATAATGTTAAAGCATCTTGGAATCTACCTTCATAATATCTTACTTCCTTGCCGTCTATATAATAATTAACATTTGAACTTTGTTTTTTTATTGTGCCAGTTACAAAGGAACTATAATCTGCTTCCATAATAGAACTATCTAAAGTTGTTGAGAAATTATCAATAGTCATTTTTACATTTTCAGCAACATTCATACTTATTTTATCAGTCAATGAAGGGTCAATTTCACTAAGTGGGTACTCCATAGACACTGCAACACTTACTTCAGTAACAATTTCAATAATCTTTTCAGAATCAAAACTAATACTTAAACCAATAGTCATAGTCATCATAGGTTCTTCATCTTCAGTTGCATCATCTTCTGCTAAAAAGTCTGCATAAATGTTAGCACTAGCTACAAATTCTAATTTACTAACTCCTTTACTTTTAGTTATCTTAAATTTAGAAATAGTGAAAGCTGTTTCTTCCATTTCCATTTCTTCACCAAAATATTCTGAAATAGCTGCTTTCAAATCAGCTAATTGTTCATTATCAGCAACTAAATCTAATAAGAATAAATATTCCATTAAATCTTCATAATATTCTGCTTTCAAATGATCTTTACTAACATAATGTGCTGAATTATCATTTTCTTCTAAATAACTATCATAATATGTTTCATATAAAATGTAATTATCTCCATTTTTAATAATGTAATATCCGTCATCAACATAACTTTTTTGTGCATCACCATAGGTTAGGCCATAACCTACTCCATTTGTAAAATCAAATCCATATTGTTCTTTTTCAATTATTGGTTCTTCTTGAGTATATCCTGCTGCAACTATTGCAAGAGCTGCTTGAACTGTAGCACTATATTTAGAAGTATCTCCAAAATCAACAGTCATGCTTTCTTCACTTGTAACATCGAATGCAATAACTTTACTTTCATCTAACATTTCATTACTTAAAGTTTGTAATGTTGAGTAAGCTTTAGCATTACCAGCTGAACCTTCATTTCCGTCATCATCTTTTCCACAAGCTGCAGTCAAAGTTAAACTAGGAATTAAGACAAGACCCATTAATAGTTTTTTTAATTTACTACCCATATTTTTTCCTCCCATAAATTACTTATAGTATATTCGCAAATTAACTTTTTGTAAAT
>CAYTZW010000017.1:0-25188 GCA_964442785.1 uncultured Erysipelotrichaceae bacterium | reverse complement strand
TTATTTAACTCCTCCTTTGCTGTTTTTTTAATTAAATTAGTAAGAAGAACATTTAGAACTGTTACTTCTTGTCTAAGTGTTAGTTTAGAACTCCAAAGCATTGTATTTGTAAATCTACTATCAAGATTAATAGTGATGCTGCATCTTTTGTCCTCATTTTTAGTAAATTTAACAATAGTAGCTTTATTGTTCTTATCTGTATCTTTTGAAAATCCTAATTTATTTAGGTCATTTTCAATTAAATTTAAAATGTTGTTTTTTGTTTTAGTTTTCATATTTGTTCCCTTTCTTATAATCTAACAATTGCTATCAATGGTATTATTTCTAAAATTGTTTCAAACTTAGCAATTAAGTTGATTTTATTTTGCGCTTTTTCCTCACTGCTACTTTCAACTAGCCACTCTTTTACATTTGTTTTAACTAAATATCTTACTTTCATATTTCTTTTCTCCTCTTTCTTTTTATCAATCAACAGCAAAAGGGAACCTTTATCACGGGTATGCTTTAAATTACTAACTGAAAGAAGGGTGTGTTTTATCAATATGAAAACTCAAAAAATTATTAAATTAAGATAAAGGCTCCCTTTTGCTGTTGATTTTTATTCTGTTTTTGTTTATAATTTTATTGTTGTTTTGAAGGCACTGTTCTAGTGTCTTTTTCTATTATCAATTTATAAGCTTTAATTATCTTTGCAGGATTTAAACCGTAAGAAATAAGCTTATCCTCTACCAGTGAAAACGGTATTTCTGATTTACGAACAAACTCACAATCTGAATGTTCTTTTTTTAACTTTGTAAACAAAATCTTAGCTTGTGTTTCCGAAATATCTAATAAAATTGATATATCTTTCCAGCCTATACAAGTTTTGTTCAAAGCGATGTACTTTTGTTCGATTATTTGATTGGTACTCATTTTTCTACTCTCCTTTCTCATTTATTGAGATTGTTTCTCCAAAAAAATATGAAGACGGAACATTTATCGCTTTACAAATTGATTGATATTCTTCCATATTCATTTGGCTTTGTCCGTTAATAATTCGACTAAAACGACTTTTTTCAATGTTTGCTTTTTTTGCGATGTGCATCTTCGACAATCCATTTTCTTTTATATAATCTCTAATTAAAAATGGTATCTCTATTTTAACCATATTAGTCCTCCTTTCTCATTTTTTAAGATTGATTACATTATAGTCTTATTTTTTGGGAATGTAAATAGTTTTTTCTTATTTTTTAAGATTTGTTTCTTTTTTTGTGAGAATGATGTATAATGTTCTTATAAAAGGAGAGAGGTGTTAATATGGCAACTTTAGGCGAAAAATTAAGAATTGCACGCGAAAAAGCTAATTTGAAACAAAATGATGTTTCTAAATTTACTGGTATTTCTAACAAGGCTATTTCAAGATATGAAACAGATTATTCTAGTCCTACACCTGATACATTAAAAATATTAGCTAAATTATATAATGTAGATATAAATTGGCTATTAGATTATTCGTTACCTTTGTCTAGCATAACACTCATTAATGAATGGAAAGAAATCCCTGTTTATTCTCAAATTTCTTGCGGTAATGGTTGTTTTAATGACAACGACATTGAAGAATATATTGCAGTTCCAGCTAATCTAGTTAGGTCAGCAAATTCTTTTGGAGTTTACGCAAACGGGGATTCAATGGTTAATGCTGGTATAGTTGAAGGTGAAATTCTTATATTTAGCAAATCTGATGAAGTAAACTCAGGTGATATTGTTTGTGCTTGCTATGAAGGACAAATGTATTGTAAACGGTTTAAATTAATCAATAACGCTATTGTTCTGGTGAGTGAAAATCCTAATTACGACCCTATTATAATAGATGAAAATAAAAACTTTTCCGTTTTAGGAAAACTTATTTATTCGGTTAAAAAATATTAAAAAAAGAACTCAAGTTGCTGCTTGAGTTCAAAGTGTATATTTATAAATGAGTACCAGTCAATTTAAATATACACTCCTATTTTACATTATTATTTTAAAAAAATAAAGATGAAAAGGAGTGATTATTATGTCAGTTCATAAGGATTTAAAAACAAATACGTGGTTTTTTAGAAAACGAGTACAAAATGTAGATGGTTCGATAAAAAATTGTAAACGAAGCGGATTTAAGACAAAAAAAGAAGCTTTAAAAGCAGAAGTTGAGTTTTGTTTTGCAAACACTGCTAATACTATTACTATTTCTGTATTATGGAATGAATATACTAAATATAGAAGGAATAAAGTTAAAGCAAGCACTTTATATAGTAATAGATTAATTGCAAGTAAATATATTCTTCCTGCTTTTGGTAATAGAGAAACTAAAACTATAACTGTATCTGATATAAGTAAATGGCAAGAGGAATTATTAAAAACAGGACTATCAATTCAACGAGTAAATAGTATATGTTTAATTTTTTCGCAACTTTTTGACTTTGGAAAGACTTTTTATTCTTTAACTGATAATCCTGTCAAAAAAATAGGTTCTATTAAAGACCAGTCAATAAAGGTACAAAAAATAGATATTTGGACTAAAGAAGAATTCGAATTGTTTATAGATAAAGTGAATTCTGTTCAATACAAGACTTTGTTTTATACTTTGTATTATACAGGAATGAGAATTGGTGAAGTTTTAGCATTAACATTTGAAGATGTCGATTTAGACAATAAAATCATATATGTTAATAAAACTTTATCTTTTGGCGATGAAAACAAAAAAGGATATATGGTAACAGCTCCTAAAACAAGAAATGGCAACAGAAAAATAGACCTATCTAGTAGGTTCATATCAATAATTAACGATTATCTTCAGTACATAAAAAGCAATCATATAAAATATGATGATAAAGATTTTTTGTTTGGGATAAGTAAACCTTTACCAAAAACTACTATTGGAAGAATTAAAAATAATGC
Source organism: uncultured Erysipelotrichaceae bacterium (assembly GCA_964442785.1). GTDB lineage: Bacteria > Bacillota_I > Bacilli_A > RFN20 > DUOF01 > SIG223. The sequence continues at coordinate 22,272 of CAYTZW010000017.1, read as the reverse complement.
TTGCAAAGAAGCAGGTGTAAAACAAATTAGAATTCACGATTTTAGGCACACACACGCATCAATGTTAATTGAAAAAGGAGTTGACCCTTTGTATGTAAAAGAGAGATTAGGACACGATGATATTTCAACTACTTTAAATACATATAGTCATTTATTTGCAAGCAGGAGAAAAAGTATAATTGAAACAATAGAAAAATTATAAAATGTTCCCGAAATGTTCCTTTTTAAATATTTAAGTATTCAAAAACCCTTACTATGTAAGGGTTTATCAACAAAATGGAGCAGATGACGGGAATCGAACCCGCGTGGCAACCTTGGCAAGGTTGTGTTCTACCATTGAACTACATCTGCAGAAGACAAGTAATATTATACTTGAAATCTTTTAAATTGCAAGACTTATTTTTCTCCAATCCATTCTTCTAATTGACTTAATGTTTTAAATCCTGCTTCTTGTTTTAAAACGGTGTTATCTTTTATCAAAATTAGTGTTGGAATTGACCTTATTCTAAATAATTCTGCTAAATCAGGGCTATCATCGGTATTTACCTTTAATACTTTTATTTTGTCGTGATATTTTTCACTCAATTCTTCCATAATTGGTGCTTGCATTCTACAAGGTCCACACCAATCAGCATAAAAATCAATAATAACGGTTCCTTTTTGAGTTAATTCTTTAAATTCTTTAATGTTTGTAACGATATGTACCATATTTTTTCCTCCTTTAATATTATGGTCAAAAGTTGTTTTTTATGTTTATAAAATTACTAGTAAATATGATACTAGATTATTGAACATATGTATTGCTATAGGACAAACTAAATTTTCGGTTTTATCATAAGAAAAACACAGTAATAATCCTGCTCCTAAATAAGTTGGAATTGCAAGCAGTTCACTTAAAATATTAATATCTTTATTTCCTATCAATACCATAAAGTGAAGCATAGCAAATATACTAGAGCCTAATATATATGCTAATACTTTATTCTTTTGTTTTAAGCTACCAAAAACAAAATATCGCATTCCTATTTCTTCAATAACAGGGGCTAACAAAACAACATATATAAAACTTAAATAATAATTTCCTTCTATTAATTTAATTACTTCTTTTTGATTTTCATTATCTACATTATTAGTTATTAATCCTGTTAAGTATGAATACAGATAAGAAACAACGACAAAACTTATTCCCAACAAAGCAAAATATATCCAAGTTTTTTTTCTCGTAAAGCCCCTTAATATTTTTTTTATTCTTTCTTTTCCTATGATTAAACAATAGACAAATAAGAGTAAGGACATACTAATAATTGTCATCAAATATTCAATATCATATCGAGCATAAAATTCAGTTACTTTATTAGTGAGTTCTTCGACAGTACTATAACCTGAATTAAATTGAAAAATAATAGTTACTATAAAGGTAAAAACGAAAGTAATTACCGTTGAAAAAAGAGTGCTTCCCACAATCGCTAAGATTATTCCTAGAATTGTCTTGTCTTCTTTTAAAGTCATTTGTTCATTTTCCATAAAAACACCACCTTATATAAAGAAAGATACTAGATAGGAAAGCAAATTATTAAACATATGACCTTGTATAGAAACATAGATATTTTCAGTTTCTACATATTTATACGCTAAAACTGCTCCCATTCCAGAATATACCAAAAGATATGGTAAATCTTGTAAAAATGTATTACTTTCAATACTGCTTATTAAATGGACAAAACCGAATATCAAAGCAGATACCGTAATAGCAACATATTTATTTTTCTTCATAAAAGGAGTAACTAGAAGATACCTAAAGATTATTTCTTCAATAATTGGAGCGATTACAACTACTGAGAAAAAAGATAAAACTGGTGCTAGTTTTATAATATTATCAACATTTTCTTGATTTGCTCCTGAAGAAGATGTGGATACAAAATAACTAATTAAAAAACTAATAATGATATTTACTAAGTACATAATTCCTAATGTAGTTAGTCCTTGCTTAAAAGTTTCTTTATCAAAAAATTTTTCTTTTTCTTCTTTGATTTTTTTCTTTTTGATTAACTTTATAACAAAGTAGCCAATAATAAGCAAAGCTCCTAAATCTTGAATAAACAAAGAAATAAAGGAAACATTTTCTTCTATTAACTTAAATTTACCTAAGAATATTTTAGGACATAATTTGTACATAAGGGCATAAAGATAAGAAAAGAAGAAAGGAAAAATTAAAAAATAAGCTGCAAAAGCTAAAATAAATATCAAAATATGTTTTATTATTTCTTTTATGTTTTCTGTTTTATTTTCCATTTTTTCTCCTTATAATTCATTACTATCTAATAATATAGTAAAAGGTCCTTCATTAGTAAAGTTTACTAACATATCTGCTCCAAATATTCCTGTTTGAACTTCAAAACCTTTTTCTTTTAACAATTCATTAAAATAATCGTATAAACTTGTTGCTTGTTCTCTTTTAGCAGCATCAGTAAAACTTGGACGATTTCCTTTTTTACAATCGGCGTATAAAGTGAATTGTGATATTGATAAAATAGAGCCTTTTACATCTTTTAAAGATAAGTTTGTCTTTCCAAATTCATCACTAAATATTCTTAAAGATGTGATTTTATTAGCCATTTTTTCTACTATTTCTTTAGTATCTGTATGAGTTATTCCCACTAATATTAAATAGCCATATTCAATTTGTCCCACCACTGTATTATCAACTGTAACAGAAGCGTTTTTTGCTATTTGAATTACTGTTTTCATTTCCTACCACCTTTGATAAAATAATACTTTATTTTATAATTATAGACAAGTAAAATAATAATGATATGGAGATGAAACGATGAAAGAACCTTTAGCATATAGATTAAGACCTAAATCATTAGATGACATTGTAGGACAACAACATTTAGTAGGAGAAAATGGAATTATAAGAAAAATAGTTCAAAAAAAGATTTTACCAAGTTTAATTTTATTTGGACCACCTGGAGTTGGAAAAACCACAATCGCCACCGTTATTTCTTCTTCTTTAGATATTAAATATACTTGTTTAAATGCTACTTTATCTTCTAAAAAAGATATTGATATTTTAATTGAAGAAGCCAAAATCTATAAAAAAGTTGTTTTAATAATGGACGAAATTCATCGTCTAAATAAAGATAAACAAGACTTATTACTTCCTCACATTGAAAATGGCTCTATTGTATTAATTGGAACAACCACGGCTAATCCTTATCATTCTATCAATCCTGCTATTAGATCAAGATGTCATTTATTAGAGTTAAAACCTTTAACCAAAGAAGATTTAGTTGTAGCACTAGAAAAAACGATTAATAAAGAATATCCTGACTTCAAATACGACAAAGAAGCTGTTGAATATATTGCTTCTATGAGTGGTGGAGATGTTCGTTTTTCTTTAAACAATTTAGAGTTAGCCATTTTAGCAAGTGATAACAATTATCTAACCAAAGAAATAGTCCAAACTTTTCTAAAAGTTCCTAAGTACATAGTTGATAAAAATGAAGATGCTCATTATGATGCTGTTAGTGCAATGCAAAAATCAATAAGAGGAAGCGATGTAAATGCCGCTTTATATTATTTGGCAAAGTTTATCGAAAGCAATGATTTAGAGTCTTTAGAGAGAAGATTATTAGTAACTGCCTATGAAGATATTGGATTAGCTAACCCTGCCGCAGTAGCAAGAACTATTCAAGCTATTGATGTTGCTAAAAGAATTGGTTTTCCGGAAGCAAGAATTCCTCTTGCTGTAGCAGTAGTCGATTTAACTTTATCTCCTAAATCTACTTCTGCGTATGAAGGTATCGCCAAAGCAACGGAAGTTGTCAACTCATCGTATGCAGAAATGCCTGCTTACTTAAAGTTAACACCCGTAAATTTAGATAAAGAAGATAAATATCCTTATGGTGAATATGATATTTTCCCATATATTCAATATTTACCTGATAAATTCAAAAATTTAGAATTTTATGTTCCAAAAGATAATAGCAATTATGAAAGAGTTTTAAAGGAAAATTATTTAAAATTAAAACAAAACAAAAGAACTACAAATATTCGAATGTTAAGAAAACAAAAGAATAAATATTAATTAAAAAAAGTAGAAATGGAATTGAAAATTATTTTTGACCAAAGTTTTATTTCAATACCTAATCTACTTTTTTACATTTTGCTTGTTGAAAACTAAAAACGTGGTTTACAAGTAATAGCTACTAGAAAAGCAAAAAAGATAGCTACTCCAATACCTACTGATGTCAAATCAAAGATACCTAAAAAAATTCCTAAAAATCCTTCTTCTATCATTCTTGTATAAGCAGCGTGAGTTAAAGAATGTCCAAAACTTGTAATCGGTAAACTAGCTCCTACCTTAGATATTTTTAACAATTTATCATATAAATGTCCGATATCTAGTAAAGAACCTATAATGACAAAAAGACTTGTGATGTGCCCTGGTGTAAATTTAGTGTATTCATAGATTATTTGAGCGATTGCACATATACTTCCACATATTAAAAATGATAATAAATAATTTAACATTTTATTCCACCTCAAACGAGATTGCGTGAGCAATACTTGGTATTGATTTTTTTTGTTGTACATAAGTAGGAGAATGTAAAGAACCCGTCGCAATTAACAATACTTTTTTAAGTTTTTTCTTTTTCATCATTTCAAAAATATAACCATAAGTTACTAAAGCAGAACAAGCACAACCACTTCCTCCTAAATCAACTTTTTGATTTTCAATATCATATAATAAAGTTCCACAGTCGTCATAATTTTTAGATAAATCTATTCCTTCTTTTTTAGCTAATTCGATCATTACTTTTTTTCCAAAAGAAGATAAATCTCCTGTTAATATTAAATCATAATATGAAACATCTCTTTTTAAATCAGACAGATGAACTTTTAAAGTATCTAAGGCTGCTGGAGCCATTACTCCACCTGTATCATTAACATTACCATATCCCCAATCTATCGTTTTTCCTATGGTAAAAGAAGTAACTTTTATTTTCTTTTTTCGATTTGTCAAAATAACTGCTCCACAGCCCGTAGTGGTCCAAGTAGAAGTATTTTTTCTTTGTATTCCGTATTCCGTTGGATATCTAAATTGTCGCTCAGCGGTACAATTATGAGAAGATACAAAACATAATACATTTTTATATATTTTAGTATCTATATAAGTTGCACCTAAAATCATTGATAAAACGGAAGTAGAACACGCTCCATAGACACCTATAAAAGAATATGGAAAAAAAGAAGAAACATAATTAGAACAGGCTATTTGATTAGATAAATCACCACCACATACTAAATCTATTCTATTTTCCATATGTGTTTTATCAAGAAGATAGGTAAGTGTGTCTTTCACCATTTTTTTCTCCCCGTCTTCATAACTTTTTTCTCCCATATGTTGATTAGAATAAGATAAATCTAAATATTTTCCTAATGGACCTTTTTTTTCTACCATTCCACCTGCAGTTAATTTATCTAAAACATATACATTATTTAAAATCACACTTTGTTTCATTTTTGCCTCCTAAAAAAGCCTTATTAGGTATCTAAAAATGTTAACTACAATAGAAGAACACACTCCATAGACAATAACAGAACCTGCTAATTTAAACATATTAGAACCAATTCCAAAAACAGGACCTTCACTTTTTCCTTCTAAAGCACAAGATGTCAAAGCATTAGAAAATCCTGTAATTGGAATAAATGAACCTGCTCCTGCATAAAAGGCTATTTTATCAAATAAGCATAATCCTGTTAGAATGCTGGCTATTAATATAATAGTTGCAATCATTAAAGAAGATATATTTCCACTGTTATAAGACGGAAAAATCTCTTGATATAAATCGAAAAATATTTGTCCAATAAGAGCAATTATTCCACCACTCAAAAAGGCATTAATAATATTTCTTAGTGCCTTTTTTTTAGGAGCTAGTCCTTTTATAAGTTTTTCATATTCTTCTTTTTTCATTTTTATCACCTATCAATATGATAGACAAAAATAATTTATTAAAACTTCTTTTTTAACTTTTCAATAATTTTCTTTTCTAGCCGTGAAACCTGTACTTGAGAAATATGAAACCTTTCAGCGATTTCTGATTGGTTCATATTCTTATAATATCTTAATGTAATTAACAATCTTTCTTTATCTGTTAAATTCCTTAATGCTTCTTGCAAGGTTATTTTATCAATAAGGGGTATATCTTCTTCAACTCCTATTTTGTTTTCTAAATATAATTTAGAACCGTCTTTTTGGTATAAAGGTTCAGACAAAGAACTAGGATAATATCCAGATTCCATTGCTAAAAAGATATCTTCTTTACTGACATTTAGATATTTTTCTAAATCTTCTATCGTTGGGTCTTTTCCATTTATGTTTATAAGTTCTTGTCTAGCTTTTGTAATTTTTATGTTTAATTCTTTAATACTTCTACTTACTTTTAAAGCTCCGTCATCTCTAAAATGCCTTTTTATCTCTCCCAAAATAATTGGAACTGCATAAGTAGAAAACTGAGTTTCATAAGAAAAATCAAACTTATCAATCGCTTTAATAAGTCCTAAACAACCTATTTGAAATAAATCTTCTTTATCATAAGTTGAATTTGAAAAACGATGTACTAACGACCAAACTAAAGATAGGTTAGCCTTGACAATTTCTTCTCTTGAAGCTTTGTTTCCTGCTTTATATTCTTCTAATAATTTTAAATTAGTACTCATTGAACTAAACATTCATTACATATAACTTTTGATAAAATAACTTTAGTTCCTAAATTTGGGGTAGAGAAAATTTCAAAATTATCGGAAAAAGCTTTCATTATGGTAAAGCCCATTCCAGCGTGTTCATTATTTGTAGAAGTTGTATAAAAATCTTCCATAACTTTAGAGATATCTTCAATTCCAATTCCATAGTCTTGAATAGTAATTAACAATATATTTTTCTCAATACACGCTTTTAAATAGACATATTTTTCAGGATTATTTTGATATCCGTGAATTATAGCGTTTGATACTGCTTCTGACACAATAGTTTTTACTTCATCAATTTCATCAACAGAAGGATTTAATGACATCATAAAAGCAGCAATAGAAGTTCTTGCAAATGATTGATTTTCTAAGGAAGCTGTAAAACGAAGTTCCATTTTATTCATTTGCTAATCACCTTAACTTTTCCGTCGCCATTTTCAATAATTTTCCATAATCCTGAGATTTTAAATAGCCTATCAACCGTTTTGTTAATTCCATAGGCTGTTAATTTAATTCCCTTGTTTTTTAGCTGTTGATAACGACCTAAAATAAGACCTATTCCTGAACTATCAATAAAATTAACATTACTGAAATCCATAGCAGCTTTAGTAAAGGAACTTTCTTCAATTATTTTTTCTAACATAGGTTTATATTTAGATACTGCACAACTATCTATATCACCATAAAAATTTATAATTAGATAATTACCGATTAAATTAGTTTCCATATTTTTCCTCCTAAAATCATTTTAAAATAGGAGTTATGTCGAAAATAGTAAAAAAAGCACTTATCGTGCTTAAAATTTGTTGGTAATTTTGATATTAGTTTTCTATTAAATAATATATTTCCTCCACAAAATATCATTTTTTGATATTATCTGGAGAAAATAATAGTTTTAAAAGTAAAAAAGGCACTACAAGTGCCGATATTTAACATTGCTTTTTAAAACAATATTTGCTTTAAATTAACTAGAAATTTATACCAAAAATTTTTTTCATTAACATTTTCCGTTACATAAAGTGGATATGATTTAATTAGTTTATTATCTTTATCATATATATTTAAAGAACCTACTTCTTCATCTTTTTTTAAAGGAGCTTTCGTTTTATTCATAATGATTTTGTAACTATAAGATGAAATATTTTTATCTAAAGGGTGAACAAAATTAACTATTTCCTTAACTTTTAAAGGGGTTTTATTAGTCTTTGCATTTTTAAAATTATAGGTTGAAATAATACTATCTTTTTCAAACAAAGAAGTATTTTTATATAAAGAAAAGCCATAATCTAATAAAGCTTTAGTGTCTTTGCTTCTTTCCTCAATAGAAGTTGCTTTCATAACTACACTTACCATTCTTACATTATTTCGAATGGCAGTAGCTGTCAAACAATATCCAGATTGCGTTATATATCCAGTTTTTAAACCGTCCATACCTGAATAAGTTTTCATCATCTTATTAGTGGTAACTAACCAAAAAGGATTATCACTGTCTTCTCTTATATAACTTTCATATTGAGAAGTATATTTTAAAATAATATCAGAATATTTGTTAACAAGTTCTAAACCTAACAAGCCCATATCATAAGCAGAAGAATAGTGTTCTTGGTCAAAGAAACCTGTTGGATTAACAAAATGAGTATTTTTCATTCCTAATTCTTTGGCTTTTTCATTCATTCTTTTAACAAAATTTGAAACACTTCCCGCACTATTTTCAGCTAAAACGGTAATTGCATCATTAGCAGAATTTATCGCAACTGACTTAAATAAATCTTCAATAGACATTTCTTCTCCTACTTCTAAGAATATTTGACTACCACCCATAGAAGAAGCAAGTTTACTAGTTGTCGCAATAGAGTTAAAGTCATATTTCCCTTTTTCAATATCTTCTAATACTAAAAGCAAACCCATCATTTTGGTCATACTAGCAGGATATAACTTTTCATTTTCATTTTTTCCTGTTATAAAAGTTTTGGTGCTTGCTTCAAAAAGAGCATTTCCATAAGAAGAAGTTTCTAACAGGTCATTATCAGCTTTAATTTTCGTAGGAAAAAGTATTACTATAAAAGTAGAAATCAAAGAAAAACAAAGAAATCTTTTAAGGTATTTCATATTTATCACCATAAAAAAGTTATGCACGGTTGTTTAAAAATATGCTAGTTATCCACAAACGAAAGACTTAAATATTGGAAAAAAGTTTCTAAAAACTTATATTCATATATGTTAGAGGTCCTAGGAGGGATAAAATGAGAAAGTTTTTTAACAATCACAAAGCATTAGCAATATTAGGTAAAACATTATTATCTGCAGGTGCTGCAATAGGAATAAGTTATTTATTGAATACTTCACTTTTTGGTGGAGCAAGTGCTGATTTTGTAAAAAGTTTTACTATAGGAGCAGTTGGCGCAGTCGGTACATTTGGATTAATATCTGAAATCACTTATCTTGCAAAAGGAATTAAAAAGAGTTCTGATGTAAGAGATGCTAGAAAGAAACAAAAAGATGCTGAAGATAAAGTACTAACAATAGTTGAAGATATTGAATTAGGAAAAACAACTATTAAAGATCCTAATAATCCTACTGTTAATACAACCGTTACTAATTTAGGTAGAGATATTAATAACTTAAATGTAGCATTGAATACCAATAAAGCACACGGAAAATCTGCAGGAAAAAATATTTTAAATATTACAACTACTAACAAGGTTATTAATGCTTTATTAACAGAAACTGTTAATACTCAAGCTTTAGTGAATGAAGGTAATCGACTTGAAGCTAAATTAAATGGTAAAAAAGCAAAAACTGCATTAGATAATGAGATTTCAACTTATTTATCTACAGTAAATGCTAAGTTAAATAGCCAAATAACAGATAACAAAGAAATTGAAAAAGCTATAGATAATATTAATAAAGAAGCAATTAATTTAACTAAGTAATTCGTGGTTATCCACATCAGGCAAATATTTATTTGTACAAATTTCAAAATAAGAATATAATAGTAAATGTGATAGCGATAGGGAGGAACATAATATGAGTATAGTTGAAATATTAATCTTTACATCATTGTATTTCGTAATCGGGGGAACAATAATTTTCTTAACACTAGTTGTAATTCCTGCAGCAGTAAAAGGTATTAGAGCTATGTGGATTAACCGTAATGTTAGCAATGAAGCTATGGAAGAACAATATAATATCACTTTCCAAGCTGTTAAAGACCAATATGGTAGCAAAGAAACTTCTATTGAAAACTTATATTTAAAAGAAGATAACAAATAATTCAATAATGGAGATTTAATCAACTAGATGACTAGTTGATTTTTTTTTGATATTATATCAAGTGGTGATAAAGATGAATGAACTAGAAACTTATTTAACTAACCTTTTAGGAAAAGAAAAAGCCGAACAATTATTTACATCTTTCCAAAAAGAAGCTTCCTTAGGAATTAGAATAAATAAAGAAAAAGTTGATGTTAATTATATTGTAGAAAAATTCAATTTGAGTGAAAAAACTTTACTAGATTATGGTTTTAGATATGAGAAAAAAAACCTCAATCTAGGTAAAGATATTTATCATAAAATGGGACTATATTACCTTCAAGAACCAAGTGCAATGTATGTTGGTAGTTTATTAAACGTTAATAAAGATGATAAAGTTTTAGATTTATGTGCTGCCCCTGGTGGAAAAACTACTCATATCGCAATGAAATTAGAGAATACTGGTTTAATAGTGGCCAATGATATTGGTTATAATCGTGCTATTGAATTGTCCTATAATGTTGAAAGAATGGGCTTTACAAATTGTCTTGTTACTTCAATGGACACTCAATATTTTGCTAATAACTTTGAAGGTTATTTTGATAAAGTCATTTTAGATGCTCCTTGTTCTGGCTTGGGAATGGTTAGAAAAAACTCTTTGAGTAAAGAAGATTGGAACTTAAATAAAGTTAGTAAATTATCTTTTGTTCAAAAAGAACTTATATTACAAGCCTATAAATGTTTAAAAAAAGATGGCGTTTTGCTTTATTCAACTTGCACTTTTACAAAAGAAGAAAACGAAGATGTTATTTCTTATCTATTAAGTAAAACAAACGCTTCTATTATTCCCATAAAATTAGAAAAAGGAATTGAAAATGGATTATTAGAAGGAACTATTAGAATTTATCCTTCTTCTTTTGAAGGCGAAGGTCATTTTGCTTGTTTGATTAAATGTAATGATTTTCATAAAGAAACAAAAAAAGCTCCTTTAAAAGAAAGCAATCATCATTTAATTGAAATATATCGTAAATGGGAAAAAGAAAATTTAACTACTTCTTTATCAGGATATTTTACTAATTTTGAAGGGCATCTTTATCTTTTAAATAATCCTTTATTTAATCTTGATAAAATTAAAGTTTTAAGAGTAGGTTTATATCTAGGAGAAATCGTAAAGGGAAGATTCAATCCTTCCCATTCATTAGCCTTATCATTAAAAAATCAAGATTTTAAGCAAGTCTTAAATTTATCTAAAGATAGTTTAGAATTACAATCATATTTAAAAGGAATGACCTTATCTACTTCTTATTTAAAAAACTATGTTTTAGTTTGTGTTGATTCTTTCCCTGTAGGACTTGGAAAAGCCGACCAAGGAATTTTAAAAAATTTATTACCAAAAGGATTAAGAATCTAATTTATTAATATAATCTTCTAGTTTTTCAATATTATGAGGATTTTCTAAAAGAAATTCTTTCAATATTTTACTTCTTGAAATTGATTTCAATACCAAATCACGAGTTAAATAATTGGTGTTATCTTCTTTAAGATTGTAATCGTGTCCTAACAAGTAATCTAAACTAACATTAAAAAGTTCTCCTAATTTTACTAATTTATTAAAACTTGGAACTCTTTTACCTTGTTCATAGTAAGAAATTGTCGCTTTATTAACAGAAAGATAATCAGCAACATCTTGTAAAGTTAAATTATTTTCCCTTCTTAAAGCATTTAATCTAATCGAAAATATTGTTTTCATAATAAACCACCTTGCAGGAAAATATTATAAAAACAAAAAAATCAATTTTATTTTTAGTTAACTATAGGTTAATTATTTCTTTTAGAAAGATTTTTGCTATACGAAAAATTAAAATAGTTTTATAATTGTCTTAATCATTATTATTTAAGTAAAGGTGGTGAAATTGTATGGTTGAAATTAGATTTTATAATCGTTGCCTTGACAATGATTTTTATAAACAATACAAAAAAGAAATCAAAGAAATTTTTTTGAAACTTTGTCCTGAAATTGAAGAAAAAGTTAACTTGAGTGTTTTCTTTGTTAGTGATGAAGATTTTAAAAAAAACTGTGATACAAAAACAACTGTTGCTTCTACATCAGGCTGGAAAAATTCTTTTTCTATCCATATTTGCCAAAAACCCATAGAAAGTATCCAATATAGTAATAATTTTCTTACCTACATTATATATCACGAATTAGTCCACCTTTATGATATTTATCATATTAGTAACAATAAGCATAATAAAGTGATAAAACACAATCCTTTTTCAAGTAGAAAAAATTATATTATCCATTTAGGAATAGATTTTTGGAATGAATTTAATGCCTATAGCCACGGTTTTATTCATTTTAAAAAGGTTTATTATCCTGGATTTTATAAAATGTTAAAAAGTTTTCATAATCTAAAGAATAAAGCAAATTCCTTAAATGGCGAAATTTCTTTTAAAGATGATATTGTTCCTTTTATTAAAGAAATTGATAATTTTCTTTATGATAGTGCTTTTTATCTAGCAGGAAATATCTATGGGAAAGAAAAAATAAGTGTGTTAAGTGAAGAAAACATTAAAAAACTAAATGCTAAAGGACTTGATAAACGCTACAATGATTTAACTCGTTATTTAAAAAAAATAGAAAAACATTCTTATGGAAAAAATATGGAAAAAAATTTTTATAAATTAGGAAAAGTGATAGTGAAAAATTTTTATAATTACTTCAATGTTTTTGTTCGAGAAAAAGATGATATGTTACAAATTACTTTTAGTGTTCAAAATTCTTAGAAACTTTCCTTGTGATATAATAAAATACTATTAAAGAGGTGAAAAAATGGACGATTTCAAAGTAATTCCTAATTATGATAATTGGGCTAGTATTGTAAGACTAACAAAAGGTTGGTCTAGTGATGAAAAATACATCATAACAGATAAAAATGGAGAAAAGTTTTTGTTAAGAATTTCCTCTATTGATTTGTATGAAAAAAAAGCTAAACAATTTCAACTATTACAACAAATCGAAAAATTAAAGATCAATGCTTCTAAACCTATTTGTTTTGGCAAATTAAACGATACGAAGATTTATATGGTTTTAACTTGGCTTGAAGGAGAAGATGCTGAAGTAGCTATTAATAAAGTAAGTGATAAAGAAGCTTATTTATTAGGAATTGAAGCGGGTAAAATTTTACAAAAATTACATTCTTTGCCTGTTAATTTAGACAATGTTCCTTCTTGGTGGGAAAAATACACCACTAAAATGGTCAAAAAGTATGAAGCTTTAGATAATTGTCCTATTCGTATTCCTAATAAAGAAATGTTAAAAAAATACATTGATGAACATATTCATTTAGTCAAAAATAGAAATCAAGCTTTTTCTCACGCTGATTATCACGTTGGAAATTTAATTGTTTCTAATGGTAAAATCGGTGTTATTGATTTTGATAAGAATACCATTGCTGACCCTTATGATGAATTTAAGCCTTTTGTTTGGAATGTCAGTGTTAGTGAATATTTTCAAACAGGTTTAGTTAATGGCTATTTTGATAATAAAGTTCCTGATGACTTTTTTCCTATTTTAGCCTTATATGCCGTGGAACATCTTATTTCTTATATTCCTTGGGCTTTAAAATTCGGGGATAAAGAAATTCAAAAAGGTTTTCAAAATTATAATAAGATTATGAAATGGTATGACAATATGAACTTAGTTATTCCTACTTGGTATAAGGGAATATTAGATATTGACATTATATAGATATTTTCCTTTTATCTTTTTCATTTTTACCAATCTATGATATAATTCCAAATGGTGATTTTATGAGTAAAGATTTTTGGTTTGAAATAAAACATATATGTAAACAAACTGGTGCTCGATATGGTATTTTGCACACTCCACACGGTGATGTGGAAACTCCTATGTTTATGCCTGTAGGTACTTTGGCAACTGTAAAATATTTATCTCCTGAGGAACTAAAAGAAATGGGAACTGGTGTTGTTTTAGCTAACACGTATCATCTTTGGTTAAGACCTGGGGAAGATGTTGTAGCCGCTAATGGTGGAGTTCAAAAGTTTATGCATTATAATGGCCCTATGTTAACTGATTCTGGTGGTTTTCAAGTTTTTTCTTTAGCAGATAATCGAAAAATAAGTGAAGAAGGGGTAACTTTTAAATCTCATTTAGACGGAAGAAAACTTTTCTTATCTCCTGAAAAGTCAATCGAAATACAAAACAAAATTGGAGCGGATATTATGATGAGTTTTGATGAATGTCCTCCTTATCCTTGTTCTTATGAATATATGAAAAATTCAGTTGAAAGAACATTAAGGTGGGCAAAAAGAGGAAAAGACGCTAATACTTCATCAACTCAAGCTTTATTTGGAATAGTACAAGGTGGAGAATTTGAAGATTTAAGAAAACTTAGTGCCACTGAACTTGTGAAAATGGATTTTGATGGTTATTCTATCGGTGGAACAAGTGTTGGAGAAACAAAGGAAGTTATGTATAAAATGATTGACTATTCTATTCCTTATTTGCCTTCTGACAAACCAAGGTATTTAATGGGTGTTGGTTCTTATGATGCTATTTTAGAAGGCGTTATTCGTGGACTAGATATGTTTGATTGTGTCTTGCCTACTAGAATTGCTAGACACGGTGCTTTAATGACTTCTCAAGGAAGATTAAATATCAGAGATAAAGCTAATGAATATGATTTAAGACCTATTGATGAAAATTGTGATTGCTACACTTGCAGAAATAAATATAGTCGTTCTTATTTAAGACATCTTTATAAATGTGATGAAGGCTTTGGAAAAAGATTATTATCAATTCACAATATTAGATTTTTAGTTAAATTAATGGAAGATATTAGAGAAGCAATTAAAGAAGATAGATTGCAAGATTTCAAAGATGAATTCTTTGAAAAATATGGATTGAATGTTACAAATCCAAGAGGTTTTTAAAATGGAAGTAAAAGATTTTGATTATGAATTACCAGAAGAATTAATTGCTCAAACTCCTTTGAAGGATAGAGTAACTTCTCGTTTAATGGTATTAGATAAAAAAACTGGAGAAATAACTCATAAACATTTTTATGATATTGTTGATTATCTTCAAAAAGGCGATGTTTTGGTTAGAAACAATACGAAAGTTATTCCTGCTAGAATCTTTGGAATAAAAGAAAAAACAGGAGCTAGAATAGAATGTCTTTTATTAAAACAACTTGAAGATAACAAATGGGAATGTTTAATAGGAAATGCTAAAGTTGCTAAATTAGGAACTTCTTTTAAGTTTTCTGATAAACTTTATGCAGAATGTGTAGAAGTAAAAGAAGAAGGAATTAGAATTTTTAAATTTGATTGTAAAGGAATATTTTATGAAGTTTTAGAGGAAATTGGAAATATGCCTTTACCACCTTATATTCACGAAAAGTTAAATGAAAAAAATCGTTATCAAACTGTCTATGCTAAAATAAATGGAAGTGCTGCTGCTCCAACCGCAGGATTTCATTTTAATGATGAACTTTTTGCCAAATTAAAAGAAAAAGGGGTCATTGTCTTAGATGTTACTTTGCATATTGGATTAGGTACTTTTAGACCTGTAAGTGTTGAAAAAATAGAAGAACATCATATGCATACAGAACATTATTATATGACAAAAGAAACCGCTGATGAATTAAATAAAGCAAAACAAGAAAAAAGAAGAATTATCTCTATTGGGACAACTTCAACAAGAACGTTAGAAAGTATCTACAACAAATATGGAACTTTTAAAGAATGTGAAGATGACACTTCTATATTTATCTATCCAGGATATAAATTCCAAGCCATAGATGCTCTGATAACTAATTTTCATTTACCTAAATCAACTTTGATTATGTTAGTAAGTGCTTTAGCAGGAAAAGAAAATGTTTTAAATGCTTACAGGGAAGCCGTTAAAGAAAGGTATCGTTTTTTCTCTTTTGGAGATGCGATGTTTATTAAATAATGCAAATAATAAATTATCATAAAGAAATGCTCAAAATAGTAGAAAAACTCGATTATAAGCCTTCCTTGTTATTACATATTTGCTGTGCTCCTTGCTCTTGCTATCCCCTAACTTTATTAACTAAATATTTTAATGTTACCTTATTCTATGCCAATTCTAATATCTATCCTTTTGGAGAATACTCTAAAAGATTTGAAGAATTAAAAAGGTATATTCAAAACAATTACCCTGAAATTAAAATAATCGAAAAAGAATACAATTACGAAGAATATATGAAAGTTTTAAGAAAAGGAAAAGATATGAAAGAAGGACAATGGAGATGTTTTAAATGCTATTCCAAAAGAATAGAAGAAACTTTAAAATACGCCAGTGCAAATAACTATGAATATGTTTGTACAGTTTTATCTGTTTCTCGTTTTAAAAATTCTCAAATGATTAATAGAATAGGCTTAGCTTTAAATAATAAATACCCTAATGTTAAATACTTAGTAGCGGATTTCAAAAAAGATAAAGGAACGGAAATAGGAAATAAAATTGCTAAAGAAGCTGACTTATATCGACAACAATATTGTGGTTGTGAGTATTCAATAAAAAAAGAGGAAAATTAAATGAGATTAGATAAAATGTTAGCGTCCTGTGGGTTAGGAACTAGAAAAGAAGTAAAAGAATTAATAAGAAAAAAACATATAACCGTAAATGGAAATATCGTAACAAATGATGATTATAAAGTAGATGAAAATAAAGATATCATTTTAGTAGATAATCAGGAAATAAATTATCAAAAGTATATTTACATAATGCTTCATAAACCCGCAGGAATTGTAAGTGCAACCTTCGATAAAAAAGAAAAAACGGTAATTGATTTAGTACCCGAATATTCACACTTCGACTTGTTTCCTTTTGGAAGATTGGATAAAGATACTGAAGGACTACTTATTCTCTCTAACGATGGAAAACTAGCTCACGACCTATTATCTAACAAAAAGCACGTAGCCAAAAAATACTATGTAGAGATTGAAGGCATATTAAAAGAAGAAGATATTGAAACCTTCAAAAAAGGAATAACTATTGATAATAATGAAAAATGTTTACCTGCTAAATTAGAAATTATTTCAAATAAGACCTGTTTTTTGACCATTACAGAAGGAAAGTATCATCAAGTAAAGAGAATGTTTGAAAAGATTGGTAAGCCTGTGAAATACTTAAAAAGGGTGGAATTTAGCAATTTAAAGTTAGATGACACCTTAGAAAAAAGGAAATATAGATTACTTACCGAAGAAGAAATAGAAAAACTAAAAAGAAAATAGTAAAGAAAAAATATGCAAGGGGTGTTTTGCATATTTTTTAATCTATACGAATTTAGTTATGTGCTTTTTTATGTTTTCTTATGACAATTACTTCTAATGCTAATAAAGAAGAAATTATTATCATTGAAATAAATAATAAATAATTAGGTTTTGTAATATTTTCTTTAATTACGATGTTAGAAGTAGATAAGCTTAAATTATTGAATGTTTCTTCATTAAATTCTTCCAATTCTACAAAAAGATTGATATTAAGAATATCTTTTCCGCCTACATTAATACAGCCTGATTTAATATAAATAGTATCTAATCCATTACTACTTAACTCAATATACAATTCAACATCTCCAACTAAGCCTTGAGGTGTAACAATTTCCCCTTTTGTAAAGAAAGAAGATGCATTATACTCAACACCATAATCACTAATTCCACTAGATATTAAATCCATAGTACTATAATTACCATATTTACCTGTAAAATATCTAACCGTTCCATTTTTATACATTTCTGTGATATTAGAATTTGCTATTGTAAAATGAATTCTTCCTTCTAGCAAAGATGCTGGGTTAGATAAAACTGATTTATTAGAGATAGAACCGTCATCACTTATTTCAATAGCAATAGAAGTCATATTACCTGCATAATCATAAGCAGTAATACTATACGAACCAGCAGTAGTTAAAGTGTATCTATCTCCTGATCCTGTGTACGTTACAGGACCTGAGATAGTATAATTTTTAAATGTATTATCTTCGAAGAATAATGTTAGAGGAACGTTGGTATAATAACTTGTATTTTTATCTTCTAATATTTTCCCACTAGAAGAATTAAGTCTTATAGTAGGTGAAGTAGTATCTGCTAAAATTGTATATTGATATATAATATTTGAATTAGATGCTGAACCGCTTGAAATGGGCTGTTTTCCTTCAAAAGTTGATATATTTCCTGATGAGTCTTTTCCTAGATAATATATCCATAAATAATATGTGGTATTACTGGATACAAAAGGAACTACTGTTGTAAACGAAACTTTTGTTTGTGTCATTGAAGTAAAAGTAGTTTTCCAATTAGGTTCGAATGTAGAACTAGTAGACCAACCATATTTGTAATAATAAGTAGCCTTTTCATAGTTCCATATTTTTTCATTATCTGTTAATTGTACATATATACTATCTCCTGATTTTGTTTCAGACACATCTTCTGTATACCAAATAGGAGTTTCCTTGTCAGGCAAAATTGTATACTCATAAACAAAGTAAGAATCATATGTTGAACCACTTGAATATGGTTGTTTTCCTTCAAAAATTGATATATTTCCTGATGAGTCTTTTCCTAAAAAACATATTCTAAAATAATATGTTTTTTCAGTACTCACAATAGGTGCAGTTGTTATAAAAGAAATTTTTGTTTGAGTTATCGAAGTTAATGTTGGTGAATCACAACTTCCACCACTATAAGTAGACCAACCATATTGATAATAGTATGTTGCTAATGAATATCCCCATATATCAACATTGTCCGTTAATTGAAAATACATACTTTTTCCTGCTTCTACTTCTGAAACATTTTCTGTATACCAAACAGGAGATATATCATCATTTGAATCATCCTTTGGTAAAATAGTATATTTATATAATATACTTCCACTTTCATCATAAAAAGAATCATAGATTGCATAAGAGCTTAAATTATACTTGTTATAAATGGCATATGCTTTTTTTCCAGAAAATGAACCCGAACTATTTTTAATCCATAAATAATAAATAGTAGAAGACGAAACCTTTGGAGCTGAAATAACAAAAGACAATTCAGTGGATGTCTTCGTTAAAAAAGTTGTATTCCAAGATATTCCAAAATTGTAACACAATGAAGGAGAATCACTAGAAACACACCAACCATATTGATACCTTTCAGGAGAAGAATATAAGTAGTCTTCTACATAGCCACTTGTCAATTTAACATATATTGGATCATTACTATAAATAGTATCAGTGTCTTCAGTATACCAAACATTTTCTATTGAAGTACTCTTTGATACAGTATAAATAAATATTAAATAACTGTTATATTTAGTTCCTGTATTATAATTACAACCAGTAATATTTGAAATATTACCCGCATTATCCCCACCACGATTATATATCCATAAATAGTATGAAGTATCAGAAGAAACTGTAGGTACTTTAACAGAAAAAGCAATTTTAGTTGATGTTAATGATGTAAATGTAGTTAGCCATGAGGAAGGAACGGTGCTAGAGGAAGTCGACCATCCATATTTATAATATATATCTGCATTTTCATATCCATATATTGATCTATTATCTGTTAATTGAAAAGTTATCACAGAACCATTTAGAATTGTATTAGAATAATCAGCCTTCCATATAGGTGATTCATCATCAATAATATCATTAGCTACTATCGTATATTCATAAACGAGATATTCATTATATTCTCCATAATAATAGGGATCTTTTCCAGAAAATTCTGCCGCATTTCCCGCCCCATCTTGTCCACGTCTTTCTATTATTAAATAATATGTTGTGTTTTCAATTACATGAGGTGCTAAAATGGATATTGATATTTTATTATTTTCATATGAATAAATTGCTTTATCAAAGTTTGGCGAAAGGTTATCCAAGTTCATTGACCAGTCATAACTATATAACTCCGGAGATATTGTTCCAAAACCATAATTATCTGATAATTCAAATTGTAGTTCCGAAAGCGATTTTATTTCACTAATATTTGCAGTGTACCAAACAGGAGCAACATTATCTCCAAGGATAATGTAATGATACACTACACTGCTATTATATGATGTTCCATTAGAAAAAGGATTTTTCCCACAAAATGTTGAAATATTACCAGAAGTATCTTGTCCTTGATAATATATCCATAAATAATAATTACTATTTTCAATAACAAATGGTGATGTTGTTACAAAAGAAATTTTATTAGCTCTCCAATCCACAAAAGATTTTGACCAAGTAGAAGGTACTGTATCTGCACTTGTAGACCACCCATATTTATAATAAGACGAAGCAGATGAGTAACCATATATTTCATTAGTACTTGTTAACTGAACATAAATACTCGTGCCACCATAAATAGTTGTAATATTATCAGTATACCAAACAGGGATAGATGAATCGCTTGGTGTTGTTTCACTTGAACTTCCTGAGCCACTAGATGATGAACCTGAACTGCTTCCACTTGAACTGCCACTAGAAGAACCGCTACCACTAGACGATGAATTTTCTTTAACAGTTATAGAGATACTATATGTAGCGTATGTATCAATACTACCAGAACTCGCATTATAATAATCGATAACATAAACAGAATACGAACCTGCTCCAATACCAGAATAAGAATAATCTCCTCTTAAAGAAACACAAGAAGAATAATAACCACAAAATTGTCCACTATCAGCAGTTATACTAAGCTCCATAGGAGCAACTACAGTATAACTATTAGAGTAACTCCCTGATTTGCCACTAATCATATAATTAGTTCCGTCAGAGCCATATATAGTTATTTCAGTATTTAGACTTAAACTATCATCAGCTCCTGCTTTTATATTTTGACTTGATATTAAAAACATACCTAAAAAAGCCAAAAATAAGGCTAATAAAGCTATTTTTCCCTTTTTCATATATAACACCCCCAAGATTGCATCTTTTGCAAGTATACATCTCTTTTACAAGGTCAATTATATATATATATATATATAAACGCAACTTTTCAAAATTATGTAAAAAGTTTATATATCTTTAGATATATAAAAACATACACAAGTGGTTTGTCATGCAAATTTTTGAACTAAACGCAGTTTACTAATATTGAAAATTATTATTTGTATAGTACTAAAAAGAAATTACATAAAAATATAGAACTATGGTGTTCTTTTATGTTACAATGATTTTTAATATAATAAAAAGGAGAAATTATGCAAAAAGAATACAAATCATTTGAAGATATTAAACATACTCAAGAAGGTAGAAGTGATTATTGGCTAGCAAGAGAATTGCAAAAAGTACTAGAATATGCAAAATGGGAAAATTTTAAGAAAGTCATAGATAGGGCAATGCTTGCGTGTAAGAATGCAGGATTTAATATTTCTGAACACTTTTTTGAAAGCAAAAAAACGGTTGAAATGCCTAATAAAGCAACTTCCCAAAAACAAAATTTTGGTTTTCCTGAGGTCAAGAAAACCAAAATAAAATCTATTCTTGATTATGAACTTTCTCGTTATGCTTGCTATTTGATTGTTCAAAACGCAGACCCTCGAAAAGAAATTATTGCAGTTGGTCAAACGTATTTTGCAATTCAAACAAGACGACAAGAATTAAATGATTATTTTAATGCATTAGATGAAGATAATAAAAGGCTGGTAACTCGAGGGGATATTAGACAATGGAATCAACTGCTTGCAGAGGCTGCTTACAAAGCAGGAGTTTTAACGGACGAAGAATTTGCAACTTTTCAAAATGCTGGTTATATGGGGTTATATGGTGGAGAAACAGTTGCTGATATTCATAAAAGAAAAGGATTGAAACCAAATGAAAAAATTTTAGATTTTATGGCTAGTCCAGAACTCATTGCTAATTTATTTAGAATTTCACAAACTGAAGAAAAAATTAAAAAAGAATTTATAAATGGTGCTGAAAATGCAATAATGGCACATTATGAAGTTGGAACTGCTGTAAGAGAAGCAATAAAAAAAGTTAATGGAACTTTGCCTGAAAATATGGAAACACCAAAGCAAAGTATAAACGAAATAGAAAAGAAAAAGCTAAAAGAACTTAAAAATAATGCTAAAAAACTTATGCTAGATGAATAAAAATTATTTGTATATACAAATGAAGCTGATGTATTTTGCCCAAAATACGCATAAATAAAAAAAAATCTAAACAGCATTTAGATTTTGGCTCTTTAAATTCTGGGGTGGTTAAAAAAAATAAGGCAAGCACTCTAAAA
>CAYTZW010000016.1:0-32327 GCA_964442785.1 uncultured Erysipelotrichaceae bacterium | reverse complement strand
CAAATAAATAATAAGGGATTAATATTGAAAAATCAACTTATTATTTATCTTTTGACATTTATATCATTTTTCCATATAAATCATAATGGTCTGCTTCGGTTATTTTAACATTTACGATATCACCGATTTTTAAAACTTTTTGACTTGTTAGGTAAATATATCCGTCGACATCGTCGGAAGCACTCATATATGACCTGCTTTTGTATTGTCTTTTTTCAAAATCGTAATCTTCTACAATGACTTCATAAGTATTACCAATTTTTTCTTTGTTAAGTTTTAATGAAATTTCACTTTGAACTTGCATTAGTTTATTGTATCTTTTTTCACAAATCTCTTTGTCTATTAAATCAGGATATAATCTTGCTGCTTCGGTTCCTTCTTCGCTTGAAAAAATAAAGGCTCCTAATCTATCGAATTTTGTTTTCTTCACCATTTTTAAAAGTTCTTCAAAGTCTTTTTCTTCTTCCGTAGGATAACCTACTATAACGGTAGTTCTTATTATGGCGTTAGGTACTTTTTCACGGATTTTCTTGATGATGTTTTCCGTCATTTTGTTATTACTTCTTCGATTCATTGATTTTAATACTTTGTCAGAAGCGTGTTGAATAGGAATATCAAAATAAGGTGCTATTTTAGGATTTTGAGCAAAGGTATCGATTAATTCATCGGTAATTTCATCAGGATACATATAAAGAAGTCTAATCATATATAAATCTTTGTTTTTGACTAATTCTTGAAGTAAACTTGCAATCGTATAGTTAGGATATAAATCCGTTCCATAACGAGTGGTATCTTGGCTAATTAAAACGATTTCTTTAATTCCCATTTCTACTAGACCATTTACTTCTTTGATGATTTCTTCTTTTGGTCTACTTTTAAATTCTCCCCTTATTAAAGGAATAGCACAATAATGACATTTGTTATTACAACCGTCAGATATTTTTACATAAGCTAAAAATGAGGGAGTTGTTAAAACTCTATTTAAGCAAGATAAAGGAAGTGGTAAAGTTACTTCTTTTCCCATAACTTCATCGATTATTTGAGCAAATTTGTCATATTCATTGATACTAATAAATCTATCAACTTCTGGAATTAATTTGATTAAATCTTCTTTGTATCTTTGTGGTAAACACCCAACAACGACAACTTTAGCACTTTTTTTCTTTTCATTTAAGACATTAAAAATAGTGTCAATAGCTTCTTGTTTGGCACTTTCAATAAAGCCACACGTATTGATTAATAAAAGGTCAGCTTCTCCTACATATTCGACAAATTCGTTTTCAGGTTTATTTAAAACACCTAAGAAAGTTTCTGTATCCACTAAATTTTTACTACAGCCTAATGATATAACACCAATTTTCATACATACCTCCGATAAATAAAAAAGGTGACTTAATTGTCACTTGCTTTTTTATCTTTATTTTCTTCTTTTATTTTGTGAATCCCTTGATTAGCAGGTTCTTTATTTAATTCTTTAACACTATGAATTGAAGTGGTATCTGCTAAACTTGGTTTTACTCCTTTTATTAAAGGTTGAACCGCAGCTTTTGTTACCAACATAAGAACTGCTGAAACTCCCATTAAAATAGTGCTTATTGAACCTGTTCTGTTAATGTATTGAGTTAAATCAGTAACAAGTGTAAATGTTGCTAGGAAAAACCACATTCCCATTTCAAACCAAAATGCAACTCTCCTTTTTAATCTTACGGTGAAGACAAGATAAGAAACTGCTAAAGCTAAGAAAACTAAAGCTACTAAAATTTCTATTATTTTATTTCCTGTTGATACTAAAAGCATAATAAACCTCCCTTAATTACTTATACATTTTACCACTTATTTGTTTTAATATCAATTTAATTATGATGTGTAAAACGTATTTTCTATTTAATAAAAAAAGATTTAATTCAATAAAGAATCAAATCTTACAAAAATCAATAAAAAGGTTTTCGATTAATATAAACCTAAGGTTCTCAGATGGTGGCTCAAGCCGGAATCGAACCGGCGACACAAGGATTTTCAGTCCTTTGCTCTACCAACTGAGCTATCGAGCCATAATGGCGGTCACGACGGGACTCGAACCCGCGATCTTCTCCGTGACAGGGAGACATGTTAACCACTACACCACGTGACCATTTTCTTGAGAACAGGAAATATTTTAACCTATTTAGAATTTTTTTGCAAGTATATTTAATAATACTTACTAATTTTATAAAAAAGGAAAATTAATTCCTTTATTTTAATGGTTGCGGGGATTGGATTTGAACCAATGACCTCCGGGTTATGAGCCCGACGAGCTGCCTGACTGCTCTACCCCGCGATATCTAACCAGTGCTTATATTTTATACAATTTATTTTATGTTTGCAACACTTTTAATATGAATATTTTTTTATGTTGAAACTTTTTAAGCAAAATTCTTAATTTATTTGACAAAAAAATCTATATTATTATACTTTTTTGTAAGGTGATTATTATGAAATGGAATAATGTTTGGAATAAAATAGTTAGTTTTTTTAACAATAATATTTTAAGTGTTGTTAAGTTCTTTGCAATTTTATTATTTGGAATAATAGTAATTAAATTGTTATTGAATATAATAAAGAAGATTTTAAACAAAAGTCATATGGAAAAAATATCTCAAAACTTTCTTACTGCGATTTTTAAATTTTTGCTATATCTTTTATTGGTATTAATTTTATTAAGTACGATTGGTTTGGAAATTTCGGGAATTTTAACAGCTTTTTCAGCCGCTTTATTAGCTATAGGTATGGCTTTAGAAAATAACATTGCTAACCTTGCAAATGGTATTGTAATTATTTCTAATCAAATGTTTAAAAAAGGTGATTATATTACGGTTAATGATGTTTCTGGTAGTGTTGAACAAATTAATTTTTTGTTTACTACCATTATTACTACGGATAATAAGAAAATTACTATTCCAAATTCTGATATTGTAAATAATCCTGTTATAAATGCAGGAGCAAAGCCTACAAGAAGGATTGATTTTACTTTTTCTGTTGCTTATGAAAGTGATGTGGAATTAGTTAAAAAGGTTATTAAAGATGTAATGGTTAGTAATGGAAAAGTTCGTTTAGAGCCTACTCCTTTTTGTCGCCTTAAAAGTATTGGAAGTAGTAGTTTAGATTTCTTTGCTAATTGTTGGGCGGATTCTAGTGATTATTGGGACGTTTATTATTATATAATGGAAAATGTTTATAATGAATTTAAGAAAAACAAAATCTCAATACCTTATAGTCAATTAGAAATTAGAGAAAGAAATGATAAGGTAAAGATGCCTATTATTGAGCAAAATTTACCAGAAAGAGTTGAAAAAGTTAGAAAAGAAAGTAAGAAAAAATTTGATTTAGAGAACGCTAATTTAACGGATATTATTAAAGATGTTAAATATCATAAAAAAGGTAAAAAATAAGGGTTGTTAATTACTAACAACCTTTTTAAATTTTTTCTTTGACGTATTTTTCTAATTTAGTAATGGAGTTTCTTATATCATTACTTATATATTCATAAACCTTAGGGTGTTTATTTAGAATATTATTTAATTTTTCAATATCTTCTTTGTTTTCTAAATCTATTCCACATAAATAATTTATGGAAACATTAAAATAATTACTTAATTCTATTAAATGTTGGAAAGAAGGATTGCGACTACCTTTTTCATAGTAAAAAATGGTTGCAGGCTTAACATTTAGTAAAAGTGCTAATTCATTTAAAGTAATTCCTTCTTTTTTTCTTAACTCTTTAAGTCTTTCCATTTTTTCAACTCCTTTGATAATTGGCTTTCTAAATCTTTTATATCTTCATATTCTATGAAAGGTGAATTATAAAAAGTTCCTGTTATCATCGTACTTATTTTAGAGTTTTTTTCATAACAAAAAATGATTTGTTTTTTGTAGGCTAAAGCAGTTCCTAATTCTATTCCTAAACCTGTTGATAAAGAACTGATATCAGCGATAAGAAGATTACTGTTTTTAACTTGTTCTAAATCAAATTTTGCCATTTCTTTATTTATTTCAAAATCAGAAAAGCTCAAAGGTAGTTCTTTTTTATAATCTAAAATATCTCGATAATCGATTACTTGATAATTGTTGAAAATGTTATGGCTAATTTTTTTATAAACATCAAATTTTGCTAATTGATATTCACTTGTTCCTGTTACTGCTCCTAAGATAAAAATTTGCATACTTATCACCTATTTATATTGTACTTTATTTCAATAAAATAGTAATAGTTTTTTTAATATATTCTTGTCTATGTTTTAGAAAAAGTATTAAAATAAGAATATATTGAGGTGATTGTATGAAAACGGAAAAGAATATTCTTATTGCTTTTTTACTAAATTTATTTTTCTCAATTTTTGAATTTTTCGGTGGTTTTTTAACCGGTAGTATTGCTATTATGTCAGATTCTGTTCACGATTTAGGCGATGCGATAAGCATTGGTATTTCATATTTTTTAGAGAAAAAAAGCAAGCAAAAACCTGATGAAGTTTACACTTATGGATATGTACGATATTCAATAATTGGAAGTTTTATTACTACGGTAGTCCTACTTGTTGGTACTGTGATTGTTGTCTATAGTGCCATTAAAAGAATTATTAATCCTGTTTCTATTAATTATAATGGAATGTTAATCTTTGCTATTATAGGATTAGTGGTTAATTTTATAGCAGCTTATTCTACCAGAGAAGGAGATTCTTTAAATCAAAAAGCCGTTAATTTACATATGCTAGAAGATGTCTTTGGTTGGGCTGTTGTTTTACTTGGTTCTATCATAATGAAATTTACTGATTTTTCTATTTTGGATTCCATTTTATCTTTTTGTTTAGCAATTTTTCTTTTAGTTCATATTTTTAGAAACTTAAAAAGTATTTTAGATTTATTTTTAGAAAAAACTCCTAAAGATATAGATATTGGACATTTAAAAGAACATCTTTTAGAAATAGAAGGAGTTAAAGATGTACATCATATTCACGTTTGGAGTTTAGACGGAGTTAACAATTTTGCCACAATGCACATTGTTAGTAATGATTATTCTATAAAAAAAGAAATAAGAGAAGAATTAAAGGAACACGGAATAAATCACGCTACGATTGAAATAGAAAATGAAGATGAGCAATGTGAACACAGGGAATGCAAAATAGAAAATCAAGTTTCACATTCAGGTCATCATCACCACCATTAAAAAATTAAAATCAAGGGTGGGTAATCAACAAAAAGAAAACAAGTAGTAAAGACTACTTGTCAAAGATTGATTAATTCTTTATAATGTAAATGTAAAAATCAATTTACCTACTTTGATTTTTAACAAGTAAGAAACATTTGACTACTTTTTTCTTTTTCTTTTTTGTTTTTCATTGTTTATTACTTTATTAAAAGGTGTTGTGAATTTGTCAAAAAATTCATTAACATCTTTTTTGTTGTCAATTTTTAGTTTTAACATTTCTCCCATATCTCCATAATCTAATATTTGGTATTCTGGCAAGTGATATTGCATTCTTAAAGCGGTATATACCAATTTATTAGTAATGTGTTCTTGCATATTATCTAAATATTGACTTGTTTCCTTTAATTTTTCTTCATATAAAGACACGTCATTTTTATATTTATCAGCCTTAAATAATAAAGTTCTTTCTTTATTGATATATCTAAGTGGCGAAAATAAAGGAAATTCTACATAGTTTATATTTTCTTTGTTTTGTTGGATAAACATATTTAAAGCCACGACAAAAGCAGGATTAACATTTCTTAAATAACTTAATTTTTTATTATTTAATCCTTCCTTAGAAATATTAGTTTTGATATAAGAATTTACTTCTTCTTCGATGTTTTTATCAGAAACAAACTTCTTTTGAATTGCTCTAACCTCTAAGGTATCTTTATTTTTAATAGCATAAATGGAAGGAAAATAATATTTTTCATTGTTTCTTTCAAGTAAATAAGTATATGAGTAAGGTGTTTCTAGTCCTAGTTTTTCTTGTTGAACGATTAATGATAAGTGGTAATCTTTATCTAAGGTAATATTACCTAAGTTTTTAATGGAATTACTTAATTTATTTTCAGGTAAATAAGATTTTATTAGATTGTTTAAATATTGATTAGGATTTAAAAAATCTAAAGCCGTCATATTAACGAAAGTGAAAGATATTAAGTATTTTAAGTAGGCATCATCTGTTAATTCTGGTAAATCATTTTTATGAAAATCCTTTCTTATTTCTACGGATTTTTCTAATAAGTCTATAAAAGAAGGATAATCTTTAATGATTAAAACAGGTATATCATCAACTTTTTAATTCGTGTATATTTTATCTTTTGTATGAATTTGGTAATTTAATTTCAATCTAAAAACAAAAGGAACTCCGTCTTCACAATCAAAAGTAATTTCTCCTTTTTCATATTCTTTAAGTAAGTTTAAAAAAGTGTTTGATATAACTTTATTCATAATCTCACCTTAAGTAAATTATACATTAAAAAGAAATAAATTTTATAGAAAAAAGTTTTTTTGTTAATATTGGAAGATAATAATAGTAACAAATTGCACTTTTTCATTAATTAAATTATAATTTGTTTGTGCATATACTTTTTAAACATAGGGAGAGGATAATATGAAAAGAGTTGTAAGAAAAGGGGTTTTTGAAACTAATAGTTCATCTACTCATACATTGACCTTAAAGAAAAAAGATGAAAAAGAAACTAAAAAGTGTTCTTTTGAATTAAAATCACCATTGGCTAAAACAGTATGGTTAATGGGAGTAATTGATAACGCTAATGAGAATTATAATAGAGTATTTAGCATTCTTGAAAAAGAAGATGTCGATTATCGTTATAAAAAAGAATGTATTGATTTTCTTTTAACTCTTGATGAAGGAATAGCCAAAGATATTAAAGAAAAATATGGAGATTTAAAAAAAGTTTCCATTACAACTTTGATAAAAATTGCTCAAGAATTTATTTTTATTGAATATTTAACTACTTATTTTCCTTATTATAATAGGGATCTTGACTTTGTAGTTAGTGAATGTATGTATCAAGAACAACTTTTAAGATACAAAGATATTTTATTAGATACTTATTGTGAAATCGAAAATATTGATAAAAAAGAAGCTTTAGATAAGATTTATTATGAAGCATATAAAAATAGGTATTTACTTGGCTTAATTAATTCCAGTGATTGTCCTAAAAAAGCTATTGAAGAATATATGGAAAAATCTTGTGGTATGGAATTGAAAGAAAAATACGAAAAGAATAAAGATAAAGACCTTGAACAAGTTGCTTTGGAATATATTCAAGAGGAAGTAGATAAATGTAGAAAATGCTACCAAGGAGAAATAAGTTGCCAAGTTTATTTTGGAGAAGGCTCTTTAGATGAATGTGAATGTGGATTTGAAAATTTTTACAATATTTTTCATAAATTAGGTTTGAACGATGCTATTTCAGATGAAAAAATGAAGGAACACGCTTTGAAATTTTTACAAGAGTACAAAATTGTAGGAAAAGAATTTTATTGTGGTGTTTATTTAGAGGGAAATGGAGAAAGTTACTAGTGAAAAAGAAATTGTTGGCTAGTTATTGGAATGGCAATTATTTTGTTAGATTATATGAAGACGGGACTAAAATAAAAGATACTAATGAAGATAAGTTTATTGCTTCTTTTCCTGATAGTATTGATTTAAAAATTACTGATTTTTGTGATTTGAATTGTCCTATGTGCCACGAAAATTCTAGTGAAAAAGGAAAAATGGGAAATTTGAACAAAGAATTTTTAATTTCTTTAAAAAAGGGAACGGAATTAGCAATAGGTGGTGGAAATCCTCTTTCTCACCCTGATTTAATTTCTTTTTTGAAAAGAATGAAACAACAAGGAATAATTTGTAATATGACAATTAATGAAAAACATTTATTGAAAGATACAAAATTAGTTCAAGATTTAATAGATGAAAAGTTAATTTATGGTTTAGGTGTATCTTTAAATGTAATAAATAAAGAAGTTGTTGAATTTGCTAAAACAAATAAAAATGTCGTGTTCCATATTATTAATGGAATTTTCACTGATTTTGACAAAATTGCGGATAAAGATTTAAAAATATTAATATTAGGATATAAAAAGTTTGGTAGGGGAAAACAATATTTTAATCCTTTGATTGAAGATAGAATAAAGGAAAATAAAAAAAGACTACCTGATTTATTAAATAGATTTCAGTCTATATCCTTTGATAATTTGGCTTTAGAGCAATTAGATATCAAATCTTTGATAAGTGAAAAAGATTGGGAAGAAATGTATATGGGAGCAGACGGAGAAGCCAGTATGTATATTGATTTAGTTAAGGAAGAATTTGCTAGAAGTTCTACTAGTGAAACAAGATATAGTTTAAAAGAAAACATCATAAGTATGTTTGATAAAATAAGAATTTAATACTTGCTATATGATATTTAAAAAAATATTTGTTTGATTAATAAAAAAAGACTTACTTTTGTTAAAATAATGATAGATTTGTTGTATCTTATTATGGCACAGCCGTAAGAAAAAACTTCAAATCTTTTAATTTGTTATTTTTTTCATTTTTTTAAAGAGTAACTTTCTAAAAGGCTGTTTTTTTGGTTTCTTTCCATTTTTCTTGAACACATATACGCACGCACAAGTATGCTTTGATACTAAATGAAGGAAGTGAGTTCGTAGCAAATTGTCACGAACTGAAATTGACTGCCGAATGGCAAGACAGAGGCATTATGCAAGAAAAAGATTATGTAATACTAACTAATGAAATGACAAAGGCTTGGAGTGGTTTATCTGTGCAAGAATATAAAGAATTTAAAGGTATTAAAAAAGAAAACTTGCGAGATAATATGACAGATATTGAATTAGTCCTTAATATGCTAGCAGAAGTTACAACAACTGCTATTAGTAAACATCAACAGCCACAAACATTCAATGAAAACAAAAAAGTTGCAAAAGAAGGCGGACAAATCGCCAAAAATGCAAGAACGGATATTGAAAACAAACTTGGTCATTCAATCGTTAGCCCAATAAATGCTAATGCAAAAGAATTACTTAATACAAAGAACTCAAAACTATTAAGCAATAAAGATGATAAATAGTAAGTTAAACAAAATACCATTAGAAATTTTACCTAATGCTATTTTTCTTTTAATAAAAAATTTTAAAATATAATTAAAAAGTTTATGTTGGAGAAAATTATGAAAACGAAAACCATATTTTTCTCTTTTTTTCTTAATAAGACACAATTTTCAATAAAATTCATTTTATTGCTATAAAGTTATTTTATTTTATGATAGAATGTTTTTCGTAAAATGGAAGTGTTAAAATGAAAGAAAAAATCAAGAATTTATATAAGAATTATCACGGTAAAGAATTGGTAATTGTTTTGGTTATTTACGCTATTCAAATAGCATTGTATTATTTTTGGGCTTTGTTAAAACCAAATGCTCATATTTTGCATACAAAAGTAGACCAATATATACCTTTTTTACCTGTTTTTGCTTTACCTTATTATTTTTATTATCTAAATTGGTGGTTGTCTGTTTGGCTTACTAGTTTTAATAGTGAAAAAGTTTTTAAAAGAATGACAAAAGTGGTGTTTACTTGTGTTATTTGTTGTAATATTGTTTATGCCATTTATCCTGTTAAAATGATTAGACCTGAAATTACGGGTAATAGTTTTTTTGAAGTTTGGGTAAGAGATTTTGTTTATAAATTAGATGTTAATTCTATTAATTGTTTACCTAGTTTACACGCAGTTATGGGAACTACTTGTGCTCTTGCTGCTATAAAGAATAAAGACGGCAATATTTGGGGAAGAATTTGGTTTATTTTTGCAGGAGTAACAATGACTTTAGCGGCAGTCTTTATTAAACAACATTATTTAATTGATATTGTTATTGGTTCGGGATTAGTTTTCTTCTTTGATATTTTCTATAGTTTATATGAAAAGGTTAGTGAAAAAGTTTTTGTTAAAAAAATGGATAAAAAATTGAATAATACACTTGTAGGATAGGAGATTATATGAGAAAAGTTGAATTATTGGCTCCAGTTGGGGACAGAGAATGTTTTAATGCTGCGATAGAAAATGGAGCAGATGCTATATATTTAGGTGCTAAGAATTTTGGAGCAAGAAATAATGCTACTTTTAATGATAATGATATTCAAGAAATGATTAAAATTGCTCATTTAAGGGGCGTAAAAGTTTATGTAACGATGAATACTTTAATTTATGATGATGAATTAGAAGAAGCCTTAAAAATTGTTGATTTTTTATATCAAAATCAATGTGATGCTTTATTGGTTCAAGATTTAGGATTATTGTATTTAGTTCGAAAAATGTATCCTGATTTTGAAGTTCATTCTTCTACACAACTTAATACTCATTCTGTGGAACAAGCGAAAGTTTTAAAAGACCTTGGAGTTAAAAGAGTGGTTTTATCAAGAGAAGCCGGTATTAATGTTTGTAAAAAGATAAAAGAAGAATTGAATATGGAAGTGGAAGTGTTTGTTCACGGGGCTTTGTGTATGTCATATTCTGGACAATGTTTAATGAGTTCTTTTATTGGTAAAAGAAGTGGTAATCGTGGTGCTTGTGCTCAACCTTGTCGTTTGCCTTATAGTTTATATAGAGATGATGAAAAAGTAACTTCTTCCGAATATCTTTTAAGCACTAAAGATTTGAATACGATTGAATATGTAAATGGTATTTTAGAAGCAGGAGCAGATTCTTTAAAAATTGAAGGAAGGCTTAAAAATCCTGAGTATGTAGCCGAGATTGTTAGAATGTATCGAAAGGCTATTGATGCTTATTATGCTAAGAAAAGATTTTCTTTAACTGATATGGAAAGAAATGAAATGGCTCAAGTTTTTAATCGTGATTTTACAAAAGGATTTTTAAATTATGAAAGACCTTTTAATATTGTTAATCAAGAAAGGTCTAATAATAAAGGTGTTTTCATTGGTAAAATTGTCAATGTGGATAAATATAAATTTTATATAAAGCCTTCTTGCTCTTTAGTAAATGGCGACGGAATTAGAATTGTTGGAAAAGAAGAACAAGGTTTTAATATTGGAAGAATGTTTATAAATAATAAATATGTAACGGAAACAAAAGCCAATGATTTAGTAGGTTTTCCTTATACTAAAAAAGTTTCTATAGGAGATTTAGTCTTTAAAACAAATGATAAAAGATTAAATGAAAAATTAAGAAAAACTTATAATGTTATTTATCGTAAAGTTCCTGTTTCTTTTTCTGTTTTGGCTAAAATAGGAAAGAATTTAGAAATTGAAATTGAAGATAATTTAAAAAATAAATGTCATATTAGAAGTGAATATATCGTTATGGAAGGTTTGAAAACCGAAACAGATAAGGTAAGAATTAAAGAACAATTAGCTAAATTAAATAATACTTTTTATTTTCTAAAAGATGTTCATTTTGAAATAGATGAAAATATTATAATTCCTATTTCCCTTATTAACCAAATACGTAGAGAATTAGTGGATTTATTAAATGAAAAAAGGGCAAATCCTTATAAAAGAGAAGGAAAACAACCTTTAGTGTTAGCTCCTATAAAAATTGTTAAAACTGATTTTTGTATGAAAGCTAAGGTTAGAAATGAAAGTCAAGAAAAAGCCGCCTCTAAATATTTTGATTATATTTATTCTTATAAAGATGAAAAAAGGGGAAAAACTTTTTCTTTTAGAATAAAAGATTATAACACGGAAATACAAAGTAATACTTTACTTATTAATGAATTATCTGATTTGCAATATCATAAATATTTAATAGCAGATACTTATATGAATGTAACTAATATTTTTTCAATGTATTTGCTTTATTCCTTAGGTGTTAAATGTATAACTTTGTCATTAGAAATG
Source organism: uncultured Erysipelotrichaceae bacterium (assembly GCA_964442785.1). GTDB lineage: Bacteria > Bacillota_I > Bacilli_A > RFN20 > DUOF01 > SIG223. The sequence continues at coordinate 20,434 of CAYTZW010000016.1, read as the reverse complement.
AACAAAGAAAGAATTAGAAATATGATTACTAATTTTGAAAAAACTTTTAATGCAAGCCCTAATGTCGAAGTAATAGTTTATGGTCGAAATGATTTAATGGTTACGAAGCATTGTCCTATTAATGCAGGATTGAAAATCAATAAAGAAAATTGCAAACAATGTCAAATGCACCAATTTTTCTTAAAAGATAGAGTAGGAGCAATGTTGCCTTTGCAAAAGGATAGTATGTGCAATATGCGAATTTTAAATAGTAAAAGAATTCATCTTTTAAAATATCTTGATGAATTAAAAAGTTTTGGAGTTAATAATTTAAGGTTAGATTTTACTATTGAAGATGAAGAAGAAGTATCTTTGATTTCAAAAGCCTATAAGGATAATAATCAATATTTTTCAATAGATGATTTCACTTATGGATACTACAATGATTAGTATAAAATTGACAAAGAAAACTACTTAGGAGATAATATATAAACAAGGAGTGATGACTATGTTTTTAAAGAAGAAAAGAGATTTAGTTATTGCTTTTTTAATGAAATTTGACCGATGTTGTACCTTTTTAAATTTTTAAAGAAAGGAAAGGGAAAAAATGAAATTTTATAATACAAAAACAAGAAAAATCGAGGAGTTTGTACCTTATAATAAAGAAAAAGTAACAATGTATACTTGTGGACCTACTGTATACCACTTTCAACATATTGGAAATATGAGAACTTATATCAGTGAAGATATTTTAGAAAAAACGTTAAGATATATTGGATATAATGTGAAAAGATGTATGAACATTACTGATGTAGGACATTTAACAAGCGACGGCGATACTGGAGAAGATAAAATGTATGTGGCTGCTAAAAGAGAACATAAGGGTGTTTTGGAATTAGCAGAAATGTATACAAATATTTTCTTTCAAGATTGCGAGAAATTGAATATTAAAAGACCTGATGTTGTCGCTAAGGCAACTGATAATATAGAAGAATATATTAAGATTATCGAAGTTTTACTAGAAAAAGGATATGCTTATAAAATGGGACCTAATATTTATTATGATGTTAGTAAATTTAGTGATTATTATGCCTTGTCAGGTAAAAAAGTAGATGATTTACAAATAGGTTCACGAAACGAAGTTGATTATGATAATAACAAAAGAAATCAAGCAGATTTTGTTTTGTGGTTTACTAGTTCTAAGTTTGAAAATCATATTTTACAATGGGATTCTCCTTGGGGAGTAGGTTATCCAGGTTGGCATATTGAGTGTTCGGGAATTGCTTTAAAATATTTAGGTGAAAATCTTGATATTCATTGTGGGGCAGTAGATGCCATATTTCCACATCACACAAATGAGATAGCACAAAGTGAAGGATATTTAGGACATAAATGGTGTTCTTATTGGTTACATTTAGCTTTCTTGAATGACCAAACTGGAAAAATGAGTAAATCAAAAGGAGAATTTTTAACGGTAGAAAATCTTGAAAAAAGAGGCTTTAAACCACTTGCATATAGATTTTATTGCTTACAATCAAACTATCGAAATACTTTAGCTTTTGATTTTGATAAATTAGATGAAGCTTCAAAAGTATATGAGAAACTTTTAAATAAAATTGAAGAAATTAAAAAAGGAGAAAAAGGAGAATTTAATCAAGAAAAATATGATTTATATCAAAGAAAATTCCAATCATATTTAGAAAATGACTTAAATACCGCTTCAGCGATTACTTTAATATATGATGTTTTAAAAGATGATTTAAGCAATATTACAAAACTTAAACTTTTAGATAATTTCGATTTAGTTTTATCTCTTAATTTAACCAAAGATAAAGAAGTTCCAGTAATTGATGATGACTTAGAAAAATACATTTTAGAAATGATAGAAAAAAGAAAAGAAGCTAAGAAAAATAAAGACTTTGTTTTGGCAGATAAAATCAGAGAAGAATTAGCTAATAAAGGTATCATTATCAAAGATACTAGAGAAGGTACGACATACGAATTAAAATAGGATTTATCCTATTTTTTTCTTTTTTTAATTAAAAAAATAGAGCCGAAGCTCTATTTGTCAACATCACATTTTTTTCTCATTCTTTCTTTTGCAAATTCATTATTTATAGTGAAAACGATACGACTGTTTTCTTCATTGTTTAACATTTCTTGAGGAGGAAATCTTACAAGTTGATATGCAATTTTTTCAACCATTTTATCATTTACTTTTAAGTTTTTGTCTTTTTCTAATTCTTTAGCATCATAATATAATTTAGCATTAGTAAGTAATGTGTTTTCAATATAGGTTTCACAATTAGAACCTTTGTCAAAAAAAGTAAAGGTGTCAAGTTTCATTTCATATAAAACGGCTTCAAGTGTATCTCTTATTTCATTGTTTGAACTTCCTAAATAATTATTGATAGTTTCTAAAGTATCGAATTTATTAGTTTCTTTTAAGTAATTAGCCATAGCATAAGCTGCTTTTTCTAATCTTGTAGGGTCATAACCATTGTCTGAAATGTTATAGGAAATGGCGTATTCATTACATAGAAAATGAATATTATTTTCAATAGCAGATAAGCATATTTCTTTACTAAAAGTAGTGTTTTCTTTTAGTTTATTCTTTTTGAAAATGCTTTTGTATAAATCGTCAAATATATCTTTTTCAATTTCAGTTTCAATTAATTTGTGAAGTTGTAAATCTTTTATATTAGCACAATTACTTTTTAAGGTTTCCATTACTTTTGCATCTTCTAAAAGATACATTAATTTTTGATAATCAAGGTTTTGAGAAAAATGAGTGTTAAAAAATGAAGTAGTTTTTTCAGTGTCATAACTAATTAAATCGTGTAGTAAAGTTGTAGGTTCTTCTTGGAAAAAATCGTATTTTTCTATAACTTCTTTTAATTCTTCATCATTTTTTGAAAATTTAATAATATTAGAGAAAATATCAAACATAAATTGATAATCGTATCCTTTGTTTTCTTTTTTCTTCAATAAATCATCAATTATTTTTAAGGTGTTTTCATCAAAAGTCTTTCCTTCAATAGCACATTTTTCAACCATTTTTTTAAGCATTAAAGGATTATCTTTGTAAACAGAGAAAAAGGTTTCTTGGAAATTATATAAAATATCGGTAGACAATTTTAATAAAATAGTATCACTTACATTTCCATATTGTTCGTAAAAATATTCTAAGTTTTCTAAATTTTCTAAATTAATTAATAAAGAATTTAATGAAGAAGGATTTGCTTGAAGAATTGTTCTAAAGCATTCATCACTTACTAAATTAGCAAATCCATATTTAAAGAAAGTTTTTGCAAAGACTTTTTTATCATCTTTAGGACCTAAAAACTTTCCTTGTTTTGATGTTAATTTTAGATAATATTTTCCTGCTTCAATAGCGTTTTCTTTAGTTATTTCTACCATTTAGGACACCTCTTTTCTTTAAATTATAGTTTTTTCTAGTTGTTTAGACAATGTTATTACCTTTTTTTGTGGAATAATAAAATGTATTGGTTTAAAATATAAAGAAAAAAAGGAGAAATAAAAATGAATAAAACTATAAATAAAAAGTTTGCTAAATTAGCCGTTAAAATTGGTGCTAATGTTAAAAAAGGACAAAGAGTTGTTATTGTTGCTTCAACTGATTCTGTTGATTTAGCTTTGGCTATTCAAGAAGAATGTTACAAATGTAAGGCTAAATCAGTAGAAATGAAATGGACTAATGATAAAGCTAGTAAATGTAATATGTTAAATCAAAGTTTAGAAACTTTAAGTGAAGTAGATGATTGGGAAATTGAAAAACAAAAATATTACAATAAAGAATTACCTGTTCAAATTTATATTGAAGATAGCGACCCTGATGCAATGGCAGGAATTGATAATGAGAAAATAACTAAAGCTCAATTAAGTAGGTGGAAAGTTTTAAAACCTTTAATTGACCAAAGAGATTGTAGATATCAATGGTGTATTATTGCTAAACCTTCTACTTCTTGGGCAATGAAAGTATTTCCTAATGAAAAGCCAAAAGTGGCTGTTAAAAAACTTTGGGAAGCAATTATTAAATGTACTCGTTTAGAAGGAAAAAATCCTATTAAAGATTGGAAAGAACATCTTAATAATTTAAAAGTTTATGCTGATAAAATGAATGATTACAACTTTGATTATTTAGAATATAAAAGCAAAAATGGAACGGATTTAAAAATTCATTTACAACCAAATCATATGTGGATGGCTGCAAGTGAAAAAACACTTGGAAAGGGAATTGAATTTACCGCTAATATGCCAACAGAAGAAGTCTTTACAATGCCTAAAAAAGATGGTGTAGACGGTGTTGTTGTATCGACTAAACCTTTATCATATCGTGGTCAATTAATTGAAGATTTTAAGGTTTATTTTAAAGGTGGAAAAGCTTATAAAGTAGAAGCTAAAAAAGGACAAGAATTATTGGAAAATTTAATTAAAACTGATGAAGGTTCTTGCTATTTAGGAGAAGTAGCTTTAGTTCCATTTAATTCTCCTATTTCTCAAAGTAATATTCTTTTCTATAATACTTTATTTGATGAAAATGCTAGTTGTCATTTAGCTTTTGGAGAATCATATAAAAATACCGTAAAAGGATATGAAAAAATGAATGAAGAAGATTGGAAAAAAGCTAATAGGAATAGTTCTTCTGTTCACGTTGATTTTATGGTTGGTGCGGAAGATTTAGAAATAATAGGAACAACTTTTAAAGGAGAAAAAGTAAAAGTTTTCCATAAAGGTAATTGGAATATTTAAGGTTAAAGATATTAGTCGATTTAAAAGATTAATATCTTTTTTTAATAAACATTTGTTTTATTTAACCATATACTATAATGGTGATTAAATGTACAAAGTTGTTATTTATAATACGGATACGAATAGATTAGAAACTTATTGGAAAAAAATTTCTGACCAAATGCCATATACTTCTAATAGATATTTAACGGTTAAGGAATTTAAAGGAAAAAGCAATAGTACAATATTATGGACTACTAAAGATACTATGAAAAACTTTAATACTTTAAGACAAAGGTGGGCAAAACCGATTTATGTTGGTTATGCTTTTCGTCGTGCGTGGGAAGGTGGACACGGAAAGCAAAGTCAACATTATGCTGGAACGGCAATGGATATTGCTCAAAATCTTACTCCTTCGGTAAGAAAACAATTACATCAATTAGCGGTTAAACTTGGAATTTACACTTATGTCGAACCTTATACAATGACACCTACTTGGGTTCATATTGATAAAAGATATGGAAGTCCTGCTTGTTCGGCAGGGTATCCCGTTTTAAGAAATGGTTCTAAAGGAATATATGTTTTTATTTTACAAGATAGTTTATCTTTTTTAGGTTATGATGTAGGAACTATTGACGGTATTTTTGGTTCCAAAACATATAATTCCGTTCTTCGTTTTCAAAAAAATTATGGAATTAGTCAAACAGGAGTTGTGGCGTGTCAAACTTGGACTAAGTTAATGTCTTTAGTTGTGGGAAAAGGTTAAGAACTATAAATATTATTAAACATTTCTAAAGTAGTAAATCTACCATCTCTGTTAAAACGAGGAATATCATAAAGGTTAGTGTTTAAAACTAATCTTTTTTCGGCACAAGAAAAAGAAGCTTTAAATCCAATTTCTTTGATTAATTCCTTAGCAACATTATTGCTATATCCAAGTGGATAGGTAAAAGCAAGAGGAGTAATGCCGTTTAGATTTTTTAGTTTTTCGTTATTTTTTAACAAATCATCTTTTAATCTTTGTTTATATGTTTCTTCATTTTCATAACTATATTTTTTTATTCCATATTTTCCATTTCCATAGTCGTGTAAATTATAACTATGATTTTGAAGTTCTACTAAACCTGAGATTTCAACTTCTTTTAATTGTTCCCAATTCATATGAAATCCATTGTTGGTTTCTTCTTCACTATAAATGCCAATAACGGATAAAATAGCTTTCATATTAAATTCTTTTAGCATAGGATACATAATTGTATAAAAGCTTTTAGAAGAATCATCAACAGTCAAAATAAGAGGATTTTTTGGTAATTCTATTCCTTTTTCAGTATAAGAAATTAAATCTTTGATAGTTATCGCAGTGTATCCTTTTTCCTTTATGTACTCCAAATCTTTTCTTAAGTCTTTACTATAAATAGTATATTGACCTTTTCTATTTTCATAATTAGAGAAAAAATGGTACATTAAAACAGGAATTTCAATATTATTTTCATTGACAACTTCTTTTGTTAAATCGTCCAAGTTTTTATTGTAGAGATGATAGGAATAAAAGCCTCCTGTCATTAAAAGAACAACGATTAATAAGAATTTTATTTTTTTGATAATAATCACCATTTAATAATATTCTTAAAAATAAAATCTATGTTAGGAATGTTATAAAACATTTTTTTAAAAAACAACAGAAGTATAAAATATGTTATATTATAATCGTAGATAGTATAAGGAGATGTGGATTATGAAAAAAATAGAATACACGGGGTATAGCACGGTAATAAATGGAAATGCAGTTTATAAGGTAACGGTTTGCCTTGAAAATTATTTTAATAAGATAGGAACAATTAAATTAGTTATAAATGCAGGAAGGATAAAAGTTGTAGATGATTGTTATGAATTTTTAAACAAAGAAAAAAGCACTTTAGATATTTTAGAAGCATTTGAAAAATTAGAAAAAATAAAATTTCCTACTCAGACAAAATTTATAGAAGAAGGTTGTGATGGATGTGGTTGGAAATTAACTGTTGATGATACCAAATATGAGGGATATTTAACTTTTCCTAAATTTTTAGATAAGGTATTAAAAATTATTAAATATGATGAAATTTGTGAGTATGCTGATAGAAAAGTAGCCGCTTACTTTAAAGCTTAATAATAAAAAGGCGATAGAATTATTCTAATCGCCTTTTGAGTTTTTTAGTTTCATTGTTTTATAGTCGACATATTTGAAGACATCATTATTGATAACTTTTTCTAAATAGTCTGCTTTAGAGAAAAAGTAGTTAGCGGCTGTTCTTAAATTTTCTAATGCTTGGTTGTAATCTTCAAGGGTTGTGTTTTCTAAATCGTAACCATTTGAAGTAAAGACATCATTATTGAAAATACCACCTTGCATTGAAACAAAAACATTCTTTTTATCATAATCATTTTCATTATAGAAAAGTGAAGTTCCTGGGTATAAAGCACTATAATAATTAACTCCTAGTAAATCTAAAATGGTAGGCACAATATTATATGTAGATGAAAATTGAGTTATTTGAGTGCTGTCAGTATTTTTAACTTCCTTATATTTAGCAGTCAATTCTTCATTATAAATAATTAAAGGTGTTTGATATAATGATGAATGAGAGTAGTCATTTAAAGGAGTTCCATTGACGACCATATAGATTTGGTCATAGTAAACTTGATGGTCTCCATATAAAATAATGACGGTATCATCTAATATTTTTCGTTCTTCTAAATTTTCTAATAAAACACCAATCGCAGCATCTAAATCCATAACAGAAGCTTGATAATAACGATAATTTTCTTCAAAACCCGTTCCTTCCATTACATTAATCCAAGAACTATAATTGTCTATTTTTTCAAAATAGCCTAATTCTTCAAATTGGTCTTCTAAGTATTGATTATCTTCATAAGGTCCGTGTGTTGTTAGTGTAGTCCAAAAAGTATAAAACTTTTCACTGTCAGAAGGAATTAAATCATTGATAGCTCTACTAGCAAATTTAGAATCTGTTTCCCATTTGCCCCATTTTGATTCTCCTTGATAGTAATCTTCATAAAAATAAGAACTATCAAAACCAACTTGAGGCATTATTTTGTTTCTACTATAATATTCCATTGTATTTTCGTGTAAATAATGAGTAATGTAATTTTCTTCATTTAAAATATTGGCAACACTATAAGGGAAATAATAGGTTTCACTTCCGTCTAATTGTTGGGTTACTGGATAATAACCAGTTAATCCGATAAATTCAGAAACATTAGTTTTATTTCTACTAACATTTTTAGTAAAGTTTAAACCATTTTGTGATAAAGACCAAAGATTAGGAGTTAGATATGGATCAAAAGCAAAACTTTGTGTGGATTCCATCATAATAGTAATAACATTTTTTCCTTTTAATAAGCCACTAAATTCATTGGTATTATTAGAACTATTTTCGATTGTTTTAGCAATTTTCTTTAAGGTAGTTTCTCCAATGCTATCACTAGTTAAATAGATGTTTTTCAATTCTTTAAAGTAATATCCCCAAGTTCCAAAGTTTTTAAAGGATTCAGATTTGATGTTTAAAATGCTAAATTGATAAACTTTATCTTGAGTGTAATAATAGGCATTTTCTGATGTTGTAAATCTTTTTTGTTGATAATGTAAAACAACATTTCCCATTAAAGAGAATAAAAGTGAAAGAGGAACAAAACTTTTAGCATATTTTTTTAAAGAATATTTGTTGAAAATAACGTATTTTCTTAGAACTCCAATGACTAATAAAATAAAAATAATCAATAAAGAAAGAAGGACTAAACCTTTTCCAATGTTAAGCATATTAGGGCCGATTGCTGCGATTGCTTCGTGGGTAAGTTTTATAAATTGTAAAGTAAATAAATCACCATAAATATCATACATTGTAATGTTGACATAAGAAACAACACATTGAATAGTCAAAATTATCATAGCGGTTATAGAAGTAAACCAAACATTAGGTAATACTAGTAAAATGGCATCAAATATTAGAATAATTCCAATATCTAGTAAAAAATAAGCAGGAGTTACCCCGAATTTTAACATACCAAAGGTAATAATCTCAATTCCTATGGAGAAAAGAGTAAAAAGTGAAATTAAAAATAATCTATATTTTAAAGATGTTTTCATCAAAATTGCCTCCTAAAATATGACAATCATTATAAACCAAAGTTTAGTTGTTGTCTATGTTTAAAAAACATAGAAGTGGAAAGCTCTTTGACTAAATAAACAATACCAAAAGCAAACAAAACATCACTAGCGTAATGTCTTCCAAGAATTACTCTTGTTGTCGCAGTAAGTAAAATATGTAAAGAAGTAATAGAGTACAAAATGATTTTTTGTTTTTTGTTTAAAGAAAAACATTTTGGTAAATTGTTCCAACATAAAATAGTAGAAGCGGAACATACGTGTCCTGAAGGAAAAGAATAATTACCAGTGATACCATTTATAACATACCATCTAGTGAAGGCGGAATAATCAGCATTCAAGTCTTCAAAGCGAACTCTACCTACAAAAGTTTTAATGGTAAACACAACCGCAGTTGCTAAACAACAAGTAACAAAATAAGTACAAACAAAAGGTAATGATTTTTGATAAAATTCTTTGCTAATTCTTTGAGAAAAATAAAGTAAAACAAAGCAAAGTAAGATTGATAAAAGAGATAAAATAAGAATGATTAAACCATTGAAATGAATGATGTAACTTGAAGATATTAAGATTAATAACAAACTACCAATAAAGGTAATTAAAATTGATAAAACTTTATGAAAATCTTTTTTTACTAAATTGAACATTGTTAATCCAAATAAGATGATACCAAGGTAAACTGGTAAAATGCCAATTACTTCGTAAATCAAAGAAAAAATTGATTTGTTGTTAACTATATGTTTGGATATTTCTAAATCTTTAAATGTAAAGATAGATAATAACACAATAAAAAATATTAAAATTATAAAATACTTTTTTTTCATAAATTTACCACCTTTTTTATTATACCAAATTAAACTTTTTAAAAAAATTAATTTTTTGATTTATTAATAGTAAAATATTGTGTTAACATAATTATAAGTAGGAGGGAAAAGTATGAACATTGGACTATTAAGAAAATTTAAACATTCTTTTATTTCTTTATCTCCTATTTTTGTCTTAGTTTTAATATTAGGATTAACAATAACGCCTTTGAAAAGTTATCATTTACTTTCTTTTATAATTTCTTCTGCTTTATTTATTGTCGGAATGAGTTTGTTTACTTTAGGAGCTGATAACTCGATGCTTCCAATGGGAAATCATATTGGAGCTTCATTGACGAAGATTAAAAAATTATGGATTGCTATATTAATATGTTTTTTAGTAGGAACAATAATAACTACTGCCGAGCCAGATTTAACAGTTTTAGCGAAACAAGTAAGTTCTGTTCCTAGTTCTGTTTTGATTATTGCGGTATCTGTAGGAGTAGGAATATTTCTTTCTTTTGCATTACTAAGAATTATTTTTAAAATAAAACTAAATATCATTCTTTTAATAAGTTACCTTTTAGCTTTTTTAATCGCTTTGTTTTCTAAAAGTCAACTTTTTGCGGTAGGTTTTGATTCAGGAGGAGTTACTACAGGTCCGATTACTTCGCCTTTAATCTTGGCTTTGGGAGTTGGAATATGTTCTGTCTTGGAAGGAAAACATTCTCAAGAAGATAGTTTTGGATTACTTTCTTTATGTGCAGTTGGACCTATTCTTACGGTTCTTTTGTTAAGCTTTTTTTATAAAGGAGAAGCAACACAAGTTTCTTCAGATTTTTTAATAAATGGATATGGAGATATTTTTCCTGTTTTAATTAAAAATTTAAAAGTTTGTTTTCAAGAAGTAACTCCTGCTTTTATTCTTATTGGACTTTTGTTTTTTGTTTTTCAAATATTTGCTTTAAAATTACCAAAAGATGAATTTATAAGAATAATGATTAATTTATTATTTACCTATTTAGGAGTTGTTTTGTTTTTAACATCTGTAAATACTGGCTTTATGTTAGCGGGAGAAAAGATAGGACAACAACTAGGAAAATATAAGTTTTTAACAATTATAATTGGATTTTTGTTAGGCTTTTTTATTGTTTTAACCGAACCTGCTGTTGAAGTTTTCAATGAACAAATAGAGATTGTTTCTGGTAATACAATTTCTAAAAAACATCTACAAATTACTATGGCTATTGGAGTGGGACTTGCGATAAGTTTATCTTTGCTTAGAATAATATTAGGTATAAACATTGCATACTTTTTAGTTTTGGGATATGTTTTTGCTTTGGTGTTAAGTTTTTTATGTCCTAAAATATATATGTCTGCTGCTTTTGATGCCGGTGGGGTGGCTACAGGTCCTTTGACAGCATCTTTCATTTTACCTTTTGTAATTGGATTTACCACTAATTTTACTAATTCTAATGATGCTTTTGGAATTGTAGCAATGGAAGCTTTGATACCTATTATTACCATAGAAATATTTGGTATTCTTTCACATAAAAAACAAGTATTTAATTCTAAATATATGGAAAATTATATTGTTGATGACAAGATATATGATTTTTAGGAGGTAAATATGGAAAGACTTAAAATGTTAGTAATAATCGCTCAAAAGGAAAAAGATGATATAGTTAGAAACTATTTAGAGAGCAAAAATATACCTTTGCAATTTTCTTGTCTAGGAGAAGGTACGGTAGAATCAAAGTTAAGTTTTTATTTAGGAATTACCAATACCGCTAAAAGCATTACCTTTGCCATAATAAAAGAAAAAAACACTAAAAGAATACTGACAGGATTAGAAAAAATATTGAAAATAAATGACAATGGAAATGGTATTGCTTTTACCATACCTTTGAAAAGTGTTGTTTCTAATTTATCTTTAGACTATTTATCTGCAAATACGAAAAGGAGGTTTTAAAAATGAAAAAATTTGAACTTATAATAACGATTATTGACCGTGGTAATTCTCAAATTGTTATGGACGCTGCAAGAAGTGTGGGTGCTAAAGGAGGAACTTTAATTCACGGTAAAGGAACAGGAAATGAAAAAGTCGAAAAATTCTTTGGTATAACTATTCAACCTGAAAAAGAAATTATTTTCATATTAACTCCAGTTAAAGATAAAGAAAAAATTATGAAAGCCATAAATGAAAAAACAGGACTAAGAGAGAAAATTCAAGGAATTTGTTTTTCATTGCCAGTAGAAGATGTTATTGGATTAGAAAATAAAAACTTAGTAGAATTGGTAAAAGAAAAAAAGGATTAATTCCTTTTTCTTGATTTATTTAAAGCTATTTCCTCTAGAACTTTGATTGTATCTTCAAAAGCTATTAAAGCAGAAGTTATTTTTAAACCATTTAGAGAAGCACCTTCACATTCATTTATTTTTTCATAAAGTTTGTTAATTTGATTAACATCTAAAGTGCCTAACAAATTCAAATTAGTAAAAACATAATATAGTTTTTCACTCATTATTAATTCTAAATTATAATCAATAATTAAATTGCCATATTTTTCAGAATTTATTTTTATCACGCTATGTAGGTAAGGTGTAGTATCTGGTAATTTAAAATCTACGATACCTGTTAAAACAACAGGATTATAAGAAGATTTTTGATTGTTAATTGCTATCGCTGCTTTTATAGAGTTGTCGTGGCATTTTCCGATTGGGAAAGTAGAGGAACTATTTTTGAATTTAGCACTCATAATAAAACCTTTTGTATTTGAATTTTCAATATAAATAACTCTTTTTTTCTCGTTTTTACTAAAATTGCAATTTGTAAGAAGTTTATTATTTTTAATTAGATTTTTGGTTTCTATTATTTTTAAAGGATTTTTAGAATTAACATAAACAAAAGAAATGCTTAATAAATCTATTAAATCTTTAGAGTTAAAAGTAGAAAGTTTTTTAGTTGGCTCTAAAGTTTTATTTTTGTTTTTATTTAAAATTTCATTAGCGTCTTCTAACTTCATTATAATCACCGTTTTAATTATCTAAATATTTATAATTAAAAGGTATAAAAATTGATTAATTTGTGGAAAATATGATTATGAAAAAATATTTAATTTTATGCTTTTTATTATTTGTTGCGGCAATGAATTTTAATCTAATTTTGAAACCTTTAAATTTGGTAACTGGTGGTACACAAGGGTTAGCTATTATTGGTAATTATTTGTTTAAGATAAGACCTTCCCTTTTAATTTTTATCATAAATGGAATTATGCTTATTTTGAGTTTGATTTTTTTAAAAAAGGAAACTAATATTGGAACGATAGTAGCAACTATAATTTATCCTTTATTTATAAAATTAACTAAAAATATATCTTTAAAGATACTTCTTTTTTCAAATATAATTGCCATAATAATAAGTGGTTTGGTAGGTGGGATTACTTGTGGCTTGACATATAAAGAAGGATTTTCCACGGGAGGAATTAATATTATTTCTCTTATTTTTAAAAAATACTTTCATTTTAAAATAGCAATTACTAATTTTATTATGAATGCTATTATCATAGGATTTGGTTGCTTTTATTTTGGATTTGTAAAAAGTTTGTATTCTCTTATCATTATTATTATCAATAGCAGTTTAATTTATTTGATAATGAAAAGTAACAAAAAAAGAGCTATCTAGCTCTTTGAAAATTTAGATTGTTTAATACTTTATTTAGTAACTAAGTTTGTTGAGTAATAATTAGCAACTTTAATAAGAGAACTTTTTATTCCTTCGATAGTTAAAGTAACACCAGTTTCTACATCAATGCTAGTAGAAACACTATCAATCGCTAAATTAGAAAATTGAGATAAAAATTGAGAGTTTTGGAAAGTGTTTTGTCCATAATGTTCGTGATTATTTGTTGAATACATTCCTTTGAACGAATTGCTGCTAATTTCAATAGCGGTGGCATAAACTAATCCTGTTTCAAGACCTACTGTAGAAGCAACAAATCCATAGGCAATTAAATTATCATTATTTTTAACTTCGTATATTTTAAGAATTTCATTGTATTGGTCAAATACTAAATTATTACAAGAAGATGTAATATCCGTTAAAGTAACGTTGTCGTTGAAAAATCCCTTGATAGCATTTTCTTCATTAGGGTAAGAAGTGTTAATTGCTGCTGCATTTTTGATTTTTGTTAGGTAAAAGTTGGAAACTTTTACTAAAGAAAGACGAATACCAGATAAGGTAACTTCAGCGGTTGGTCCTGTTTGGTTATCAACTTGAGAAATATCAGTGATTTCTAATTTTTTGAATTGATTTAGAAAATCTTCATTTTTCAAAAGGATACCACCTATTTCATAGGTTTCATTTTCTGAAATGACTTTTAAAGCCACTATTTTGTTGTTACTAGTATAATAGGCAGTTTCATAAACAATTTTATTGTTAGTGTTGTAACCTTGTGCTTTAGCCTCAAATCCATAGGCAATAACATCACTATTGTAAGTATATGAGTATATTTTACTAATGTCAGCTTCTTCACATTCAGAATAAGAAGAAGTAATGTTTTTCTTTTTGATTTTAGATACTGTTAAATTGTTATTTTGAGCAATTTCTTTTTTAAACATATCATTATCCTTATTTTTACTACCACAGCCTACAAATAATGTGCAACTAATAATTAACGATAGAAAAATTAAACTTTTTTTCATTATAATCCCTCCTGATTTTTAAACAATTTTGTAGATATTTTACCAAATCTAGCAAAGTAATAAAATAGTTCTTAAACATTTTATCTAATTTTAATAAAAATTTTATTTAACAAATATTGTTTATATGATTACAATTAAAATAAAATTAATGGAGGAAAAATAATGAAAAAGAAAATTTTAACAGGAATGGTTGCTGTTGCCACAACATTCTCACTAGCAGGTTGTACTACTGCAAGATATGAAAAGTGGGCTAAATCTCACGGTTGGATTAATACAAACAAATTAGATATTGCTACAAATGCATCAGAGAGTTTAGCTACTAGTGATAAACAATTACCACAAGAACAAATAAAAGAATTAGCATTAGATATGTTAAGAGGCTTTCCAGAGTCATTTACAATGAAATTAGCAGGAGATAATGCTCCTACTGTATATTATCCTGGAACAGATAGCAATAACTATCCAGGAACTTGGAATCATACCGCTGTAAAATTAGAAAAAGAAGTATCAAGTGATAAAACAGAAGTAAAAGAAGTTGCTGTTTTTGATTTTAGTGATGAATCAAAATATTACACCTACAATGACCAAACAAAAGAAGTAGTAGAATGCTTATCTACAACAGAAAATGCTTTAACAGGTTGGGAAGTTTACGAAAAAGTAACCAAATTTTCTTATAGAGAAATGTATCAAATTTCTACTGCCTATTTAAATAAAAATGGAAAAGTAGAAACAGGATTATCTTCAGTAGAATTTATGATTGACCCTGAAACAATGATTGCTTATGGTTATTCTGAACCAGGAACAGAAAAAGTTGAACATTTAAAACGTAATACAGATACAAGTTTAGTTTATATCAAACAAATAAGTGAACAAGAATACGATGCAAGAGGTTATAATTATTGGAATAGTTATGGTGTTCAAATAAATGGAGATGGAACATTATATACTCAAGTTGATAACAAAACTTTATTTACAGATAATCCTGAACTTTTAGAGTTCGCTAAAGATTATATGATTTCAATGAGAGGAAGAAAATATTGGGAATCTCAAGCTTTAATACAAAATACAACTGCTGATGCTTTAGTAGAAAATATGGTCAAAGGAATGGGAACAGGATATTGGATTAAAATTGAACCAAAAAATTATGTTGTAACAGCTTTATGGAATAGATATTTAAAATCACCTAGTGGAGATAAAACAATAGTAAACTGGACTAATTCTAGTTTTAGAATTCAAGCAAAATGGGCAGAAATTTTATACAATAAAAATGATAGACAAGTTTGGAATGCTCAATAATTAAAAAAGTATAAGAATAAAATAGGCTCTGTGAAAATACAAATTTAGCAGAGCCGTATTTTTCTTTGAAATTGTTAAAGGTAAAGAAAAATATTAAAATAAATTAACAAATACGAGAAATTTAACATATAATAAAATATATCATTGAAAAAATTTTTTTGATTTGTTATAATGATTGAGCAATCTACAAATGGTTCCTTAGCCAAGTTGGTAAGGCAAGCGACTGCAACTCGCTGAGCATCGGTTCGAGTCCGTTAGGAACCTCCAATTTTTTTTAAACAAAATTAAAAAAAGTATTGTAAGTTGTATTTTTCTGTGTTATTATAATTGAGCATATGCGCCCATAGCTCAATTGGACAGAGCGTTAGACTACGGATCTAAAGGTTGTGGGTTCGACTCCTACTGGGCGCACCAGTTAATAAATAACGGGATGTAGCACAGCTTGGTAGTGCATCTGGTTTGGGACCAGAGGGTCGCAGGTTCGAATCCTGTCATCCCGACCATTTAAAATTTATTTACTTTATGGGGTCTTAGCTCAGCTGGGAGAGCGCCTGCTTTGCACGCAGGAGGTCAGGGGTTCGATCCCCCTAGGCTCCACCATTTTTTTTATAAAAACTTAATACTTGGCGGAATAGCTCAGTTGGCTAGAGCGTCCGGTTCATACCCGGCAGGTCGCAGGTTCGAGTCCCGTTTCCGCTACCATGGACCCTTAGCTCAGTTGGTTAGAGCTCCCGGCTCATAACCGGTTGGTCGTAGGTTCGAGTCCTACAGGGTCCACCAATGTTATTATATATGGAGGCTTACCCAAGCGGTTGAAGGGACCGGTCTTGAAAACCGGAAGGAGATGTGAGTCTCGCTAGGGTTCGAATCCCTAAGCCTCCGCCATTATGTTGATAAGCCCTTACATAGTAAGGGTTTTTAAATACTTAAATATTTGAGAAGGAACATTTCGGGAACACTTTATAAAATGATTTTGTAAAATCTAGTGATTATTTATAGTAATACTAAAAATTTTAATTGAATTTAAACAAAGTCTTGCTTTGTTCTGTACGCAAATGCTTGAAAAAATACTAGTCTAATGATAAACTTTAATTACCTGAATGTAATGGTTCGCCAAAATGTAAAGGGACAAATAAGTAAAATATACTACTTTAAGTATGACTTTTTTCTCTCTTTCTTGGTGGAAGGGAGTTTTTTTTATGAATGAAAAAAAGATTGCTACGTTAAGTATTATTGTTGAAAATAGGGAAAAAAGTGGTATGGTAAATACCATACTTTCACAATATGCTGACTATATAATTGGTCGTATGGGAATACCATATAAAGATAAAAACATATCCATTATTTGCATTGTTATGGACGCACCCATAGAAGTGCTTAATTCTGTATCAGGAAAGATAGGTATGATTAAAGATGTATCAACTAAACTTTTAACTTCAAAAATATAAATTTTATAAGGAGATTATTATGAAAAAAATATTAAAAACTATATTATGTCTTATGATTATGTCATCTGCAGTAATTGAATTAAGTGGTTGTTCTACTCCTAATGACAAAAATGCAGTACAATTATATAACATTAGTGCAGCAGATGTTGGAGTTGTAAACTATGATTATTTTGTTGTTGCTGAACCTGCAGCATCGTTAAAATCTAATATAATAGAGGGTCTTAATTTTGTTGGAAATTTACAAGAGTTATATGGCGACGGTAATGGATATACTCAAGCAGTAATAGTTGCTAAAAAATCCATAATTCAAGAAAATCCACTTGCTATAAGTGAATTCTTAAAAAAAGTGAAAGAGAACGAAAATTGGATTAAAAGTAACGATACACAAATATCAGATATAATTTCTACAGTAAATGGACATCTTGTATCAAATGATATGACTCCTTCACTCAATCAAAAAAATCTTACACGTCAAGTAATAGAAAATAGCGGTATTAAATTTTCTTACGCCAAAGATTGTCAGCAAGCATTTAAAGATTTTATATCTAAAGTAAAAGCAGTTGATGAAAACGCCGTTAAGGAAGTTGCTGATGATTTCTTTAATGTTGATTTTTCTAGTGACTATTTACCTGTTTCTAACGCAATATCAAAACAATATAAAGTATTTATGCCTGACGGTGCTCCTGCATTGTCCCTTGCACAACTTATGAAAAACGATACTGACGTTTATAATGGTGCTACCTTTAATTATACAGTCGTTGCAGCTGACACTATTGGTGCAATAGCAAAGAGTGGCGAGGCTGATATTTGTATTCTTCCTTCCAATGCTGCAAGCAAACTTTTAGGCAATGGACAAACATATCAAATGTTAGGTGCGGTTACAAATGGTAATCTTTTCTTACTATCTAAAAATCAAACTAAGATTAATTCTTTAAACATTAACTCTCTTCGTGGAAAAACTGTTGGAGTAGTAAATCTAGCTAACGTTCCTGGTCTTGTTTTTAAAGCAGTATTAAATGACAATAATGTTAAATATAAGGATATGGCTCAAGAAGCATAATTTAATAGTTAAACATTATGGAAAATATAAACAATTCTATTAAAAAAATTAATATAATATGGACAATCGTTGCTATTGCAATAATGTTTTTAATATGGATAATTGCATTTATGGTGGTAAATAATGATTATGTTATTCCCTCTGTAAACCAAACATTTTTAAGCTTTTTAAAATTATTCACTTTAGAAAAATTTTGGATAAATGCAGGTTACACATTGTTAAGAACATTTATTTCGTTTGGAGTGTCATTTTTACTTGCTGCAATTTTTACTTGTATAAGTGTTTCTTTTAATCCTTTTAAGCGTATAGCAAATGTTTTTGTTTCCTTTTTTCGTGTTTTACCAACATTAGCAGTTACTCTAATGCTTCTTTTGTGGACTAATCCTTTTGTTGCTCCCATAATCGTTGTCTGTTTGGTACTTTTTCCCCTTATGTATATGCAATTTATAACAGCTTATGAAAATGTTGATAAAGGACTTTTACAAATGGCACGAATTTATTCTTTTTCCCGTTATCAAACACTTAAATATATATACTTACCTTTTATTTTAAAAAGTGTTTTAGCTCAAGTAGGGGCAAATATTTCCTTTGGATTGAAAATAATGGTATCTGCAGAAATAATGTCCTATACCTTTAGAAGTTTAGGAACTTTGATGTACTATGCAAAATTATACAGCGATATGTCGCAATTTATGGCTCTTATTATTGTTGTGGTGTTGCTGGGTGCTATTTTAGAATATGTGTTTTCATTTTTAAATAAAATTAGTGAAAGGTGGAGTTGATTATTGTGAAAATTAAAAGTCTTTATAAGAATTTTGGTGAACTTCAGCTTTTTAAGGATTTTAACTTTGAATTAAAAAAAGGTGAAATTACTTGTATACTTGGTCAAAGTGGCTGTGGTAAAACAACACTTTTGAATATGATTGCAGGGCTCGAAAGTTATCAAGGTGAAATAGAACGTGTTAAAGTATCATACGTATTTCAAGAACCAAGATTAATTCCTAACCTTACAGTAAAAGAAAATTTAAAAATGGTATGTGCTGATGAACAAAAAATAAATTCTATCCTTGCTGATACTGAAATTTTAGATAAAATAAACGATTATCCTAAAACTTTGTCAGGTGGACAAGCTCAAAGAGTATCTTTGTGTCGTGCTTTTTTAAGTGAAGGCGAACTTTTGCTTATGGACGAACCTTTTTCATCACTTGATTTAAAACTAAAAATTAAACTTATGAGAACTTTTTTTGATATGCAAAAAAAGAATCATATTACCACTTTATTTGTTACTCACGATGTAGAAGAAGCATTATGTCTTGCAGATAGAATTGTTGTTATAAGCCGTGGAAAAATAGTGTATGATGATTATCTTAAGGGCACTATTATGCGAGAATATGGAGAACCTAACCCTGATAGACAAAAAATATTAAATGTCATATTAAATTCATAATTAATTATAGAAAATAGGAAAATAAATGTATGAAAATTAACGCCTTTTAACAATTTTAAATATTTAAAAAAATTTTGTTGCAAGTTTTATGTATTAATGTTACAATGTAAAAGCATTCAGGAATTGCGGGTCTGTAGCTCAGTTGGTTAGAGCGTACCCCTGATAAGGGTAAGGTCGATGGTTCGATCCCATTCAGACCCACCATTTGAAAAAAAGAATGTAGATTTGCCTATCTAGCTCAGTTGGCAGAGCAACCGGCTGTTAACCGGTAGGTCGTAGGTTCGAGCCCTACGATAGGCGCCATTTTATTGGCCTGTTGGAGAAGCGGCTTAACTCACATCCCTTTCACGGATGCATTCACGGGTTCGAATCCCGTACAGGTCACCAAAAATAATTATTGTGCTGGCTTAGCTCAATTGGTAGAGCAACTGACTTGTAATCAGTAGGTTGGGGGTTCAAGTCCTCTAGCCAGCACCATTTTTTTTACAATTTTATATGCGGGAATGGCGGAATTGGTAGACGCGCTAGACTTAGGATCTAGTGGGTAGCCGTGTGGGTTCGAGTCCCATTTCCCGCACCATAAAGAATGAAATAATCCTTACGTCGTAAGGATTTTTAAATACTTGAATACTTGAAAAGGTAACATTTTAGGAACATTTTATAAATTTCTATCGTTTCAATTATATTTTACATATTTATATCAAAGAAAAAACGAGCCTTGATTTTAATGGCTCTTTAAATTCTGGGGTGGTTTAGGGTGGTTGTAAAGTTTAGAACCCCAAA
>CAYTZW010000015.1:10813-34331 GCA_964442785.1 uncultured Erysipelotrichaceae bacterium | reverse complement strand
TGATAAGAACTCTAATATTAAATCCAAACATCTTATTATTAGATGAATCTTTTTCAGCTTTAGATTATCAAACAAGGCTTTTAGTTAATGAAGATGTTTATAAAATAATAAGAGAAGAACAAAAGTCTACTATTTTAGTAACTCACGATATTAGTGAAGCTATTGCAATGGCGGATAGGATTATTTTGTTATCAAAAAGACCTGCAAATATCAAAAAAATATATGAAATAAAGTTAACAACAGACGGAGAAAGAACACCTTTGAAATCAAGAGAAAGCAAAGAATTTAAAGACTATTTTCAAGATTTATGGAAGGAGTTAAATAGTGATGAATGAATATCGAAAAAAAGTTAAAAAAGAAAAAATAAAGTTAATTCTTATTCAATTCTTGATTTTGATATTGTTTGTTTTAGGCTGGGAAATGCTAGTTAGAATAGGTTTTTTAAATGAATTTTTAGTTAGTAAACCTTCTTCTATTTTTCGACTTTTCTTAAATTATTGGAAAAATGGTAATTTGTTAGGACATATCAAAATTTCAGTTTATGAAACCTTGCTAGGCTTATTTATAGGAACTAGTTTAGGAATTCTTATCGCTATAGGTTTATGGTGGAATAAATTTATCGCAAAAGTTTTAGACCCTTTTTTAGTGGTTTTAAATGCTTTGCCTAAAACCGCCTTGGCTCCTATTTTAATTATTTGGGTTGGCTTAGGAATTAAAGGAATTGTTGTAGTTGCTATTTCTTTATCATTAGTCGTAACGATTATGAGTGCCTATAACTATTTTATTTCAGTGGAAGAAGAAAAAATAAAAATGTTAAAAACATTTGGAGCCAATAAATTGCAAATACTTACCAAACTTATTCTTCCAGCGAATATTCCTAATTTGATTAATATTTTAAAAATTAATATAGGAATGAGTTGGGTAGGAGTAATCGTTGGAGAGTTTCTAGTTTCTCGAGAAGGAATAGGATATTTAGTTGTCTATGGTGGACAAGTATTTAGATTAGATTTAGTAATGATGGGAGTTATCGTTTTAGCGGTTATTGCCCTTGTTATGTATTTAGGTGTTAGTTTATTAGAAAAACATTTCATTAGGAGGATAAAATGAAAAAAATTAAATTATTAATTATTATTTCTTTAGTTATACCACTTTGTGCTTTAAGTGGTTGTAAAAACAAAAAAGATAAGATAGTAGTCGCAGAAGTTACCCATTCCGTTTTTTATGCCCCTCAATATGTGGCTTTAGAATTAGGATTTTTTAAAGAAGAAGGATTGAATGTAGAAATTATTACTACTGCAGGAGCAGATAAAACTATGGCTGCTGTTTTATCTAAAGAAGCTCATATAGGTTTAATGGGACCTGAAGCAACTATTTATGTTTACAATAACAATCAAAAAGATTATGCAGTCAACTTTGCTCAATTAACCCAAAGAGATGGTTCTTTCATTGTAGGGCGAGAAAATATTTCATCTTTTGATATTTCGATGTTTGCAGGAAAAGAAATTCTTGGTGGGCGAGAAGGTGGAATGCCTGCTATGGTATTGGAATATGCTTTAAGACAAGCAGGATATGATGTTGGTAGAAATAGTAACGATAAAGATGTAAATTTAAGGACAGATGTTGCTTTCGATGCAATGGCAGGAGCATTTACTTCAGGAGAAGCAGATTATGTTTCCTTATTTGACCCAACAGCAACGACGGTAGAACAAAGTGGAAAAGGATATATTGTAACATCTTTAGGAAAATTATCAGGAACAATTCCTTATACTGTTTATTCTACTTTAAAAAGTTATCTTAAAAAGAACGAAGATAAAATCGAAAAATTCACTAAAGCCATATATAAATCACAAATATGGGTTCAAGAACATACTTCTTTAGAAATTGCTAATGTTATAAAAAAATACTTTACTTCCATTGAAGAAAAAGATTTAGTAACGGTAGTAAATAGGTACAAAACGGCAGATGTTTGGGCTTTAAATCCGATTTTTAACCAATCAGGATATGATAAATTATTAACCATTTTAGAAATGGCAGGACAATTACAAAAGAAGGTTTCATTTGAAACTTTAGTCAATAATAAGTACGCTAATAAAGTAGTAGAAAATTATGATGTGGATAAGTAAGTTTTTCCCTCATTTGTAACTTATTATTTGGTATAATATTGACACTGGAGGTAATTCCAATGTCGATAGAAAATAGAAAAGAATTGAAAAAAGATATTGAAAAAATAAAAACAAATAGACTAGAACTAGGCTTTTTAGATAAAATGAAAGGCAATTTTGAAAAGAAATATTCATTACTTAAAAAAAGTTTATTTGATATTATAAATGAAAATATAAGATTAGAAGAAAAGAAAGAAAGGCTTTTAAAAGAAATAGGCAATATTGAAGAATATAATGACTTTTTAGACAAAGAAATGAAAGTTAAACTATTTGATAATCTTAGGTTGTATCCTTCTCTTGTTAATCATCGAGTGCAAGCAAGAGCAATGATTGATACAGAAGTTAATCAAGTAATGTCAGTTTTAGAAAATAAACCTGTTAAAGTCTTAAATTCTATTTATTTTACAACTATTGAAAATCTAAAAAACATTAACAATGGTAAAGAATTATTGAATTATCTTAAAAAGCTAATAGAAATAGAAACAAATTATGCTGATATATTCAAATATGAGAATGAAATGCTTTATAAAATAGCCTTTAACAATCCTGTTATTGATTTTAATAAAGGAAACTTAAGTTTAGAGGTTTTAGAAGATGTCTATAATTTTTTAGAAAACGGCTTTGGTATTGCATCATTAATAAATTTTAGAAACAATAAAATAACGGAATTAGAAAAAAAAGTTCAAGAAATTACTTTCAATAAAGAAAAAACTAGAGATTAAATTATCGCTAGTTTTTTTAGTTTTTTGATTTCTGTTAAATTAAATTTTCGTAGTTCTTTTTCTAATTGATTTTTAGAAATTTCCTTTAATAAATGTTTGTTTTCTTGAATAGCTTTTAAATCTTCTTCATTAATTTTAAAATTAAGTTTCCAAGAAAAACGAAAAGCTCTTAATATTCTTGTGGGGTCTTCACGATAACTTTCAAAAGGATTTTTTATCGTTTTAATAAGTTTGTTTTCAATATCAACTTTTCCTAAAAAAGGGTCTATATAATCTTCATATGGAGAGTAGGCAATAGCGTTAATGGTGAAATCTCTCCTTTTTAAGTCTTGATAAATATCATCGGTTTTTTCTGTTTTTGAAGGGTAACCTAATTTTTTATAAGGACCTTCAATTCTTAAATGGGTGATTTCAAATATTTCCTTGTTAAAACCAATTTTTATAGAAAGAAAATTAGAGCCTTTATTATCTAAAATAAGACAATTAGGAATAACAGTTTCAATCTTTTCAAAAGGTAAATTAGTTGCTAAATCGTAATCATTAGTAGGAATATTTAATAAGGTATCTCGAACATATCCACCTACTAAATAAATTTTGTATCCTGCAGCATAAACATAGTCAAATATTTGTTTTAAATTATTAGATAACTTCATCATTTTATCATACCTATAATAAAGAATATGGTAAATCCAACCGCAGAAATAGCTAATATTAGATTAAATATTCTACTACCCCAAGGTGTTTTCTTTTTGGCTACTTTTTTCTTTAATTGAGCATTAAAATATTTACTGTTTTCTTCATCAAATAAAGATTTAGGTAAAACAAAAGTAGTATTTTTTTCTGGAAATAAATAATAATATTTCTCGTTTTCAAGATAATAAAGAAAATCTTTAAGGTCTTTTCTAAAAGTTAAAGTTGATTTGTTATTTTCATTTTTTCTTCTTATTTCATAAATTCCTTTGTCTAAAAATAAATCAAAAGGTTTATTTTCATAAGATTTAGTTAATTTAAAAACCATAAAAATATATAAAACAGCAATTAGAATAGTTATTAAATAACAAGCACCTACAAAGTCAAATCCTACACTAATAGTTCTAGCAATAAGGGCTGTAGCAACCATAACAACTAGCAAAGGAATAGAAAATAAACTCCAATTTGAAAGATGTTTATGATAAAAATAAGATTGAAAATCTTTTTTTGATAAATTGATATTTTTAAGTTCCACATTAATCACCTTGATAAAAGTATAACTTATTACATTCAAAAATCAATAAATTTCAAAGACATATATAATAAATTATTATATATAACTAACAATAATATATTAACAAGTCTTTAAAAAAATGATAAAATAGTGTCAATGGAAAATATAGTTTCTATGATGGGGAGGAAACGATATGGGAAAAAGAGCACTAAGAAAATTTAGTTTTAGTTTTTTGATACTTTTAGGATTTTATCTTTTAATAGGAATAGGCACTACAAAAGTCAGTGCTGAAAATATTATAAATGATGTAAGTGAAGAAGGTTGGACTAATGGAAGTGGACAAGTTTCACTTACTTTTACAATGAATGAAAATATAAAAGAATATAACAATTTTATGGTAAATATCTCTAAAGGATTTTTAAGCTTTGATGATATTAAGAATAATTGTAATAGCGATAATCATTGTACACCTATTTCATTTAGTGAATTAAACAAAAGTTCTTATACTTTTGATTTACCATATCAATCATTAGAAAATAAGGAACCAATCTATTATTATGCTTATATAAGTGATGATGATTATAGTTATGGAAGTATAACTCTTTCTAAAATCGATAATGAAAAACCTGAAATTGTTTTCCCTGCTCCTGTAAATGGAGATATTAAATCATCAACCATTGAAGAAATTAAAATAACCCATTCGTATAAAAAAGATGAGAATACAGGTGAAAATATTGATTTAGTTGCTCCAATTAAATCTATTGTTTTTAAAAACGAAGAAGAAAAAGAAATATCTTTAGGAGAATATAAGATTGAATACTTATATGATGAAAAAGGCAAATCAAAAGAAGAATTGAAAATCACTTTTCCTGAGAGTATAAAAGTTAGTGGTTCTTTAAAAATATGTGATGCTGCTGAAAATTGCTCTGTATATAGAGTTATTTCAGATATTACTCCTCCTACATACGAGATTAAAATGACTAAAGATAATGGATTAATGATAACACTTTCAGAAAAAGTAAATGCTGAAGAAAGTTACATAATATTGAAATATGAAACCACGATTTATAATGGAAATAGTAATTACTCAACAAATATAAGCGAAACTCATTATTTTAAGGATTTAACTTGTGATAGTACTGAAACAATATACTATCTTCCTGTTCAAAGAAAAACAAAATATCAAATAAGTTTTTATTTGGCAGATTTATTTGAAAACTTTGCTACATACGGTATTGAAGAAGAAATATCATTTGATACAACTGGATCTGAAAGAAGTGAAAATTCTCCTATAAATGGAGGGTATTATACAAAAGAAGAATTAGAAACAAAGGAATTATCATCAAATTCTTCAGATACAACAAATGAAAAAATCTATTATAGCATTGAATACAGCAATGACTGGGGTCCATATATTGAATATACAAGTATGAGTGATTTGTTAAAAAACATTTCCTTTTCAAAAGAAGGACAAGTTAAATGGTATATCCAAAATACTACATCTGGAAATGTTAGCGATGATTATACTTTTGTTTATGATACAACAGAACCAGAAGTTAATAGTGAAATAACCTATTCTTATACAGGTAAGAAAATAGACAAAAAATATTCAGGAAGTTTGACAATCACCTTTCCTGAAACAAGTGATAATGGTAGTGGCGTGTTAAGTCAAAAATATGTAATAAAAATAAATGATGATACTTATGAAGAAGGCTTTATAGATAATTTAAGTAATCGTAAACTGACAATTCCAAATACCATTTCAGGTGAAATTAACATAAAAGTTACAATAACTAATAATGTAGGACTTACTAATGAGTTAGAAGACACGATAACTTTAGATAACACAAAACCTACAATTACTAAGCAACCACATTTAGCAAAAAAAGGAGAAAATCAAATAATTGAATTTTCTAAAAAAGTAACTACAGGAACATATAAAATTAGAACATACAATGTTGATACTAAAAAATATACTGATAGTTCATCTACTAGTTTTACAATTAGTGAAAGTGATAGCACAAATATAGTAAATTATTTAACACAAGCAAACAAATGGTATATTTTTCAATTTAAAGATTCTTTGGATAATATGACAAATGAAATTGCTATTTATGTTTATGAAGATATTAATAGTTTTATAAGTGGATATAGTTATAGCAATATCAGTTGTACTGAAACAATATGTTCAACCAATTCTACTAGTAATTCAATGGTAAATATAACATTTAATACGGCTTTTATTGATGGATTAATGAATATAGATGATATTAATTCAGATACATTTACTTTGTTTTCAAAATTGAATACATCACAAACAACAGCAAGTTTTATTTCGTCTTATGATGTTGTAGGTTCTTCTTCAAGTCGAAATATTAATCCTTTTGAAGGAACTGAAGTTAGTGCTGGAACAAGTTATTATTGGCATTTAGCATTTTCTTTTGAAAATAGTAATAAGGCTGTTTTTAAACATAATTGCGTTTTTAAACTTAATAGTAGCACAGTTAATTTCTTAAATAATTCGGATTTAATAGGTGGTCTTTTCAATTTTAGTAATGGTGCTAAGATTAGCATTGAAAATATTTCAGGAATAAAAAGTGCTAAAATGCAATTTGATGCTGGAAGAAATAAAATTGATTTTAGTAATGTTGCAAATAGTACGGAAATTTCTTTAACAGGAAATAGTGGTAGTTATTTACATATTTTGGCAACTCTAGATGATAATAGCGAAATATACTATATTTCTCCTGCCCCATATTATAGT
The DNA here is from genome assembly GCA_964442785.1 of uncultured Erysipelotrichaceae bacterium. Classification (GTDB taxonomy): domain Bacteria; phylum Bacillota_I; class Bacilli_A; order RFN20; family DUOF01; genus SIG223. The sequence continues at coordinate 27,479 of CAYTZW010000015.1, read as the reverse complement.
GCTACATCAGAATCTTCTGCTAACTTCTTTGTGGTAGATGCTAATGGAAATCCTGCTCCTAAAAATATGGTCTATGTAAATAGTAATAATGTAATAGTTAGTGATGTTACTATTTATTATCAAATCGTGTATAATTCAGCAGCTGAACGTTTTAAAATGATATATAGAATTAACAATACTAGTGTTCCTCAAGATAGTATAATTGAATGCTCTGATACAAATATTATAAAGTTTAAAGCATCTTTGAAAGGTGTTTCAGTTGGTAGCAATGACAATTTATCAATCAAAATTCAAGTTAATGATGCTGATGTATATAGCAAAACGATGACTGTTGTTAGGTCAAGTTACACAGGAGAAAGTGAAGTACTTTTCATAACTTCAAACAACACTACTGATACTTTTGATGATACTTCTTGGTATCAAGGTAATTTGAATTTATATGTTAATTTTGCTTCTTCATATAGAATAACAGATGTCTATTATGCAATTTTGAAAAGTAAAACGGTAGAAGATAATACTTCTTCAAATTTGTTTGTGTATTTAGAAAAAGAAGGATATTTTACTCCAATAGGAGTTCAATCAGGAAGTGGTAATTATGATTTTGCTAAGATAAATCTTAATTTAGCAGATAATACATATAAAGTTTTTATAAAAGCAACAACATCTAACAATGAGCAATATATTAGAGTTATTAACGTTCAAGTAGATAGTACTAAACCTACTATTAATATTGCTGAAAATATGGTTGGAATAAAAGATAATAATCACATTGATAAAAACGCTCAAACTATTCAAATAAATTATACTGCTAGTGATAAAACAAGTGGAATAAATAACAGGAGTTGTGAAGTTAGTAATTCTAATTTTGGGTGTGCAGCTAGTGAGTCTAGTTTAACGATAACCTATGTTGAAAATGAACTTAGCGGCAAGGAAACAAGTGTGGTTATTACCTTATCTGTTGAAGATAAAGCAGGTAACAAGGAAACTTATCAAAAAACTTTATATTTAGATTTAAAAGGCCCTACTATAAGTTCAATTAAAAATAGTTTAAGTGGAGATTATATAAATACAAGTTTTAAGGTAAATGATAATTATTCTTATTTTTCTGTTTATTTTATGAAAGGGGAAATAAGTGAAATTTCAACTATTAAAACAGAAGTTAATAAATTAGAATGTACAACTTCTTGTTCTGTCAAAGTAGATAAAACAAGCAATTCTTATTTTACAATTTATGCAGAAGATGAAGACGGTAATGGAACATTTAATTATCTTAATTTAAAAATTCCAAGTAATGTAAAAGTTAATGTTATTGAAGAAAATGGTAAAGTTATCAAAAAAGATGATCTTTATTACACCAATGGCAATTTAAGAGTTAGTTTTGAAAACACTAGTGAATACACTACTTTAGAATATTATTTTAGTACAAATTTAAATTCTTGGAAAAGTATAGGTACTTCAGCTTCTTCTTCAATTTCATTTAGTTATGATACGAGCAATTTAGGAGAAGGAACACAAAGTTGGTACATTAAAGTAAAAGTAAAAGATACTGGCTTAGAAGCAATAATTTTATTAAATAACATTTATTTTGATATTTCAGGGCCAACAGTTGATATTACTTATTTTGGTTTTAATAACAATATTCCAAATGAAATTAAAACTGATGAATTAGATTTAAGATGTGAAGCTGGTCATAATAAGTGCTATTTCAATTATGAAACCTTAAGATATCAATTTGGCATTGGTGATATTACTGATAACTATGGAATAGGGGTAGACAAAACAAATGCAAATTCTAAAATTACTTTAAAATATTACAAAAATTCTGAAAAAACAAATTCTGAAAGAACGATAGATACATTAGCTCATTATAACGGAATGGGAACTATTTCTAGTTTCTTACAAGCCACTGATGTTGATACAACAACGGCAGAAGGAAATTATGTTTTAAAGATATATTTGTATGACGAATTAGGAAATGAAAATATTATTGAAAAAGTATTAGTAATCGATAGAAGTCCTGATGAAATTAAATATATTAAATACGATACGGCTTGGGCAAGGTCATTAAAAGTTAATGCTGGAATATTGGAAAATACAACAGTTCAAAGTCCAATCAGTAGTATTTATTATTGGAGCTGTGAAGCTAATAATAAATGTGATAAGCCAGATAATTCAAATAATTATAAAGTTGTTAGTGAAAAAGAAATGAACAATTTGACATTTGATATGGTAATCAATAAAAATGGATATTGGAATGTTGAAATTAATGATATGGCAGGAAATACTTCAATCTATCAATTTGAACAAGCAATTACAAATATAGATGAAGTAGGTCCTTCAATTTGCTATGTTAACGATTGTACTGGAAATGAAAATGAAAAAGATTACTTCTCTTATGAAATAGAAAATGCAAATTTTTCTGATAAAAATGAAGGTTTATTAAATTGGACTAATCAAGATGTTATAATAATTTTCAAAGAAAATAAGGATACTTCTAATAGTTTAAGTAATAAAACAAGTCCTGATTATATTCAATGGAAGTATAGTGGTAATTCAAGTTGGAACTCTGTTCAAGCAGATAGCAACGGTCAAATAATTTTAACTTTCTCGGAAGAAAAAGAGCATAATATTCTTATTAGAGCGATAGACCTAGCAGGAATAAATGAAAATGAAAATCCAAGTGAAATTTCTTTAAAGATTAGAATTGATAAAACAAAACCTGAGTTAGGAAAACTTAATGGCTATGAAGAAAATAGTTGGACAAACGAAGATGTAACTATCACTATTGGTAGAGCTAATGATACTTTAAGTGGTATAAAGGAAGTTTCCTATAAAATAGGCAATAATAGTGACGTATCATATACAAATGGTGAAGAACCATTTCCAAATTTACCTTTTGAGTGTGATGAAAATAAAGTATGTGTCTATACTCTAACTTTAAAAGCTGTTGATAATGCAGGTAATGAAACTGTAAAAGAAATCTTAATTAAAATAGATAAAGTGGCACCTAATTTAGGAAACATACAAATATTTGATGAAAATGGTGATGTTTATAATAGTGAAGATTGGACAAAACAAGAATTAACTGTTGTGCTTGAAAAAGGTAATGACGGAGCAGATTGTTCTAATAACAAATGTAGCGGAGTAAAAGGCAACTATATTAGTTTTGATAATGGAAATGAATGGAAAACTTTTGATGAAGAAGGCGAGTTAGTTGACGGAAAATATAAAATAGTATTAAGCAAGACTACTGATTATCAAATTAAGATTAAAATAGTAGATAATGCAGGTAATGAAGTTATATCTTCTCAAACTTATGTTGTAAGACTTGATTTTAGTGCTCCAAAAGTAACGATATCTTATCAAATGGAAACTGAAAAAGGTTCAAATGAATTTGGTGAGGTTAAAGATTTTAATATTGATAATTTTGGAAATGATACGTGGTATAACAAAAAAATAAAGTTGATTTTTAATATTAAAGATGAAGAATCTGGAATACAAAGTAAAACTATTAGTATATGGAAAAAATTATCTAGTGAAGCTAATTATAAAGAAGTCTGTATTTGGAGAAGCACTAAAAATAGTTGTACTAGTAATAATATAGACATTGAATACAGTGGAACAGATAATGATTTGACAGTTAGTTTTTTACTAAAAAAAGACGGATTTTATAATTTTACCTATAAGGTAACTGATAAGTTAGATAATATAACGGAGAGTAATGAAACCGAAGATAGTAAAAAAATTCAAATTGATATGAATGAAAACATAGATTACTTTAATTCAGGAGAAATTATAGTAGTAGGATTAAGTGATGAATTAAAAGCAAAAGAATGGCTTAACTATAATGATTTATATGAATGTAATGGTACGAATTGTACTTTACAAAGCTGGGTTAATGCTTCTTCTATTACAATGAAGGGTGTGGATATTAAAGATAGTTTAAGTGGTGTTGAAATGCTTTTCTATACATTAAATGGAGAAACATTTGAAAATTATGGTTATGAAAATAAACAATTTTCATTCCCTTCTATAGACGGAATATATCAAATTTATATTAAAGTAATAGACGGAGCCGGAAACATAAGTACTTCTAATGTGATAGAAATTAAAATAGATACTAAAGCACCAATTAAAGATAGTAATAATGATTTATTTGGAGAAATTAAAACAGTTGATTTTCAAATGATTTCTTATGACAATATGACAATTTATGTAAAAAATGGAAAAAATCCAGATTTAAAAGTACCGGTTAATTATGCTAGTTTAGTAGATGAATTTAATTATATTAACGATGAAAATGGTAATACATTCCGAGGTTTTACTTTAAAAGCAAAATCTAGTGGTATTGCAAAAGTTCAATATAGATTAAGCGACGGAACAGAAGAATGGCTTGATTTAGGCTATGAAGAAGGACAAAAAGGATATATCGAATTAAATGATGCGGGAACCTATAATGTTTATGTTAGGGTTATAGATAAGGCAGGTAATATTTATGAATATAATGAAGTCAAAAAATTCCAAATAATAACTAGCATTCCTAATCTTAATGAAGAAACTATTAATATTAATGGTGAGAAATATGATAAAGATAAATGGTATGGTAATTTAGAAGATAATAAAATCACAATTTCTATAAATGCTAATTCTGCTGATTATCTTTATTTCTCTTATTATGTCGAAGCCGTTGAAGAAGATGCTAATTTTACAGAAAATATAGTTTATAATAATCAAACTACTATTTCTTCAAGTAGGTCAAAAACTATAACAGTTAGTGATAAAATATATAAAGCAAGAATAAGAGCTATTATTAAAGCAAACGATAATTCTTATTATGAAGGTGAATTTTTTGAATTTAAATTGAAAATTGATTTACCAGATAATTTAGATGTTACTTATCAAAAGAGTACTGATGAGATTACAAGAGAAGATATAACTGTTACAGGAACTATAAGTGGTAGTGAAAGTGGGATTAAATCTGTTTCATATACAGTTACAGATAGCATAGATTATGAAGATTTAGATTTTTCTAGTGTCGAGGTTATTGATAATGTATTTACGATAATTGCTGATAATGGTGGAAAATATGTCTTTAAAATTATCGATAATGCTGGCAATACTGTTTATAAAGAGTATGAAGTATACAACGTTGATAAAGAAGCACCTGTTATTGATGTTGTTATTAGTGATGAAGAAGTTTATAAAACAAGTCATAATATTATAGTAAACATTACAGATAATAATGCATATACATTAAAATATTTATTATCTTCTAGTAAATATAATGAAGAAGAATTAAGAGAAGAATTTAACAAAGATAAGTATGACGAATTAACAGAAATCCCTGTTAGTAGTTTAAATTATGAAGAAACTGGTATTTATTATCTTTATATTTACGCAATAGATGCTGCAGGTAATGAAACGTATAAAGAATCAAATGCTATTTTAATTGATAAAACTGCCCCTACAATAAATGCTCCTAGTGGAATAGAAATAAATAAGTGGTATGGAAATGATGTTTCTATTGAGTTTAATGGTGCTTTAGATGAACATAGTGGATTTGCTAAATATCAATACAAGTTTAGTGCAGATGCTGAATGGCAAGATTATGAAGAACCTATTTCAGTTACTGAAAATGGTTCATATACATTCTATTATCAAGGAATAGATAATGCAGGTAATATTGCAGAAGCAACTTTTATTCCATTTGGAATAGATAAAGAAATACCTACAATCAAGGTATCTACCGATGAAGATACTAGCCAAATAGTTAAAGAAAAATCTTTTAAATATTCTGCTAGTGTTACTGTTGGCATAAGTGGTATTAAAGAATTAAAATATATAAAAATCACTGAAGAAAAATATAACAATAAAGAATTAACTGTGGCTAATTTTGATGAAGAAACTTCAATTAATACTGAAACAAAAGAATTTGAAATTTCTAATTCAGGATATTATGCTGTAATCATCATAAGTAAATCTTCTTTATACGCTATTGATTATTTTGAAAATATGCTCATTGATAATAAGAAACCTGAAATTAAAATAGAAGGAATAAGTGAAAAATGGGTAAAAGATTGTTCTAGTATTCAAGTAAGTATTGATGATATTGCTGATGACAATAACGTAAGTAGTGGCTTAAATTCAGATACAATTTCTTACTTTATTTCATCTGAAAAATTAAATATTAATGATTTAACAAAAGATAAATTTACAACAGAAATCAAAATAAGTAGTTTTACTATTTCAGATATTCCTTCTGAAAGTGGAAAATACTATATCTATATTTATAGTGAAGATAATGTTGGTAATGTTACTAAGTTTGAATCTAATCCTATAAAAATTGATACAAGTACCCCTTATGAACCACAATATGAATTTATCTTTAATGATGAAGTTGTTACGAGTAATAAAAATGATTGGAATCGTGGACCTTTAAAAATTAATATCAAGAAAACGGAAACCGAATATAGTCCAGTTGTTAAAGTTTATTATAAGATTTATTCTTCAGAAGCAAATGAAGAAGAAATTGAATACGAAATAATAGAAGTAGCCGAAAATCCTGATATTATTGTCGAAGTAGCTGAAACAGGAAAATACACCATAAAAGCCTATGTTGAAAATGAAGCTGGAACTTTAAGTAATGAAAATGTATTGGAATTTTGGGTCGATGCTGAAAAACCTACTTTAGGAAGCTGGACTGTTAATGGTGAAGAAGAAGTTAGTGATTGGTATCAAGATTTTAATTTAGCAGTTGAAGAAGGCAATGATGAACATTCTGGTTATGATTATTCATACTACAAGTGGTATACTAAAAACAGTGAAGGCGAATATGGACTAATAAAAGAAGATAGATTTACAACTTTAAATATTAGTGAAAGTGGTTTCCATAAAGTAGTTTTCTATGCTTTAGACAAGGTTGGTAATAATTCTCTTGAAGAAGAAATTGAATTTGGAATAGATAAAGAAAAAGATGAAGTAAAATTTGATTATAATGAAAAGTTAACAAACAAAGATTTAGAAGTCGTTGTTTCCATTGTAAATAAAATAAGTGAAACGGATACTTTTACTTATATTCTTAGTGATGTTGCTTTAGATAAAACAACTTACCAACACGAAAATGCTTCCAGAATAGTAAATAATAAAATAGTAGTTGAAAATAATTGCTATATAAACATTTATGTTAAAGACCAAGCTGGTAATGAAAATTATTTGAGTAAACAAATTACGAATATTGATAAAATACCACCTGAATTTGATTTATTTATTGATACTGAAGAATATAGACAAAATCATACTATTGGTATTGAATATAAAGAAGATATAAGCAATATTGATAAAGTTAAATATTACTTTGGTATGAGTGAAACAAATCCAAGTATAAATAGTTTCAAAGGAAATGGAGAAGGTGCTATAAGCCAAGTTAGTTCTTCATTTACTAATGAAACAGGAATTCGTTATCTTCATATTGCTGTTTATGATAAAGCAGGAAACTATACGATAAAAACAAGTTCTGCAATGCTATTTGATAATACAAAACCTATCAATGGTACAGCATATATTGAAAGTAATGGGGAAAAAGAATCTTTAAATGATAATACTTGGGCTATGAACTTTACTATTAGTATTAGTGATGCAACTGATACTAATAGTGGTTTTGATGTAATAATGTACAAAATTGAAGGAATGGTAGACGAGTATACTTTATACGAAAACCCTATTACCGTTGATGTTGAAGGAAAATATATCTTATCTTTCAAGGCGGTTGATAAAGCAGGAAATGAATCTGATGTAACCCAAATTAATTTTGGTGTTGACCGTACTTCTCCTAGTATAGAAAACATAGAATATGATAATGAAACTTTCTCTAATACTGTAAAAACAATTAAGGTTGAAGCAAAAGATGAAGGAAGTGGTGTTAAAGAAGTAGGCTATGGAAAAAATAGTGAAAACTTAATACTTGCTAAATTTGAAAACGGTTATTATGTTTTTGATATTAGTGAAAATGATACATATACGATTGTGGTAACAGATAATGTTGGAAATTTTGTTACAGATAACATTATGATAAACAGTATTGATAAAGTAAAACCTAGTGCTGATGTTACTATAAGCAATAATGGAGAGTGGCAATTATCAAGTTCGGCTTTTGTTAGGGTTAATGCAATCGATAATGGTGGTAACAATAGTGCTAGAAGTGGTGTTTCTTATATTAAATATTGTTGGTCTACTCTAGATTACAACATTGATGTTGAAACTTTCTTGAATGCTTGTAGTAATCCTTTAGAAATTAAAGTTGATGATGATGCAAACGAAAGTGAAAATTCAAAAGAGATATTTGCTAATTTACAAATACCTAATGAAAGTGGTAAGCATTACATTTATTTAATAGTAGCTGATAAAGCTGGTAATATAGCAATAGCAGAAAAACAAATGTTGAAAATAGATAATACAAATCCTAGTACACCTAGTGTTAAAGTCTATGCAAATGAGCAACTTTTAGATAATGAAGCTATTGTCAATAGTGATGTATTTGTTTATATCACAATGGTAGAAGAAGACACAACAAGTGGTATAAATCATTATGAATATAAAGTAAATGAAGGTAGCTGGAATAGTATTGAAACACTTGATACAGTGGCTAAGTCATTAAAGTATTCAGAAGAAAACAAATATGTAATTGTTATCAAAGCAGTTGATAATGTAGGACTTGAAAGTGAAGAAGTTACTGTAATATTTACTATAGATAAAACGGCTCCTATTTTAGAAGAAGCAATAGGTAAATATTCAAGTGATGATAGTATTTACCAATTTGGAGAATGGACAAATCAAAATATAAAAATTGTTCTTCCAAACGCAAGTGATGATTGTGAATTGAAAAAATTAGAATATCGTGTTTCTAATGGTGCTTGGAAAGAATATACAACAAATGATGAAAATCCATTTATTTTATCAGTTTCTAAAGCAGGTCAAAATGTTATCGAAGTCAAAGCAACTGACACAGCAGGAAATGAAACTTCTGCTTCTTACCAAATATGGATAGATAAAGAAGCTCCAGTTGTTGGTTCGCTTATGTTAAATCCAAATGTTTTAGTAAGCACAACTGCTCCTTCTATTGTTCAAGGAAAAGGTAGTGATAAAGATTCAGGATTTAAAGAATATCGTTATCAAGTATATCAAAACAATACTCTTTATTCCGATTGGGAACTTTTAACAGATGATGTGGTTTTACCTTCTTTAAATTATGGTGAAGAAATTCAAACAAGTTATCGTGTCGTTGTTAAAGCAATCGATAATGCTGGCAATGAAAGTAGTGAAACTAGTTTATACTATATTATCAATAAAGAAGGATATATCCTTTCTCTAGTAGCTGATAAGGAAGACTTTACTAATGAAGATATTAATATAGAAGTAGTTTTAAATGATAATATCCAAGAATATTTAAAAGATAAAACATTTAAAATTGAATATGTAAAAGGAAAACCTTTACAAGGATTAACTTTAAATAGTTATGATTCTAATGGATATGTTGGAATTGAAATTAAGAATGAAAATGGTTATAAATTTGTTGCTAGTGAAAACAGCAATTACATTGTCGTTTTAAAAATTGAGGAAAATGGCGAATATAAAACTGTAATGTTGCAAGGATTAACTATTTCCAATATTGATAAAATTGCTCCTTCTATCTCAATAGATGTAGCTACTTCTGAATGGGTTTTAAATCTTGATAATGTAAAAGTTTATGTTAATGAAATAAATTCATATAGTGGTATTAAAGAAATTAATTACTACTGGAAAAATACTAATGGTAATAGTGAAACATCTACTATTAAAATTGATGAGAAGAAAACATTGTATCATTATTTTGAAGTAGAAGCACCAACATCAAGTGGAAGTTATGAACTTGTTGTCGAAGTAAGCGATTATGCTGGAAATATTACTACATTAACTAGTAATCAAGTAAAAATAGATAGGACGGCTCCTGTAAGTGGTAAACTTTCTATTTCTCCATCAGGAGTAAATTGGCACAATGGTTATTATGATTTGCGTTTTGAAAGTGATGCTAGCGATTATGGTTCTGGATTTAGTCATTATGAATATCGTTTATTAAAATATATCGATAATGAATGGGTAGATGTTGTATATAATAATGGAACTTATTTAGAAATAGCTGTTAATTCTTGGAAAACTTTAAATACCTATTTAAGAGTGTATGCTTCTTCAGGTAAATATAAAGTTGAATTTAAAGTAGTGGATAGAGTTGGTAATGAAAGTAAAGTATTTGATAGCGGTGAATTTAGTATCGATAATGAAATTCCTACTCTTGAAGTTAAATGTAATGAAAAAGTATGTTCTAATGAATGGTATGGTGAAGAAGTTACTTTAACTTTCAATGCTGAAGATTCATTAAGCGGCGTTGAAAGAATAGAGTATAGAGTTGGAACGGGCTCTTGGAATACAGTAATCGAGAATGAGTTGCGTTTTGCAAAAGAAGGTACCAATAATCTTAGTGTTCGAGCTGTAGATAAAGCAGGAAATTATAGTCAAGAACAATTAATAGTTTTAAATATAGATAGTTCTCAAGATTCTATCGCTTTAAATGTAAATAGTCTTTCTTGGACTAATGAAACTAGTAAAGTTTATATTTCTATCCAAGGTAATATAAGCCCTGTTAGCAATATAGTTGCTTATTTCAATGATATACAAATTGAAGTGTTTAAAGATGAAAAAGGTTATTATATAGAAGTAAGTGATAATGGAACCGTTAGAATTGAATATACAGATATGGCGGGTAACAATTCTCAAACAAGTGCCGAAATAACCATTTTTGATAGAGTTAATCCTTCTTTTGAAGTTGATGTTAAAGAAGGAGAATATAAACAAGAACATCTTATCTCTATTGTTGGTAAAGATGATAATAGTGCTATAAAAGCAATTAACTACGAATGGAAATATGAAGAAGTTTCTATTACTGGAAGTTTAAAAGAATGTATAGGTAGTAAAGTTTGTAATAGTAAGATTACTTCTCCTTCTGAAAGTGGAATTTGGAATTTATCTATTACTATCATTGATAATGCCGGAAATGAATATAGTGAAGAATTTGGAACATATAAAGTTGATGTTACAAGTCCGATTGCTCCTGTTGCAACGTGGTCATTAGATAAGACTATTGTAAATAACTATAATGGTATTTTTACAGTTAGTGCTGGTGAAGATATTCATAGTGGTATTAATACTAATAAATATCAAATTTGGAAAAATAAAGTTTTAATTACTGACTGGACTTCTTGTGATGAAGGAACAGAGATTTATTTACCAAACGAAGACGGAGTTTATAAATTAATTATCAAATCTATTGATAATGTTGGACTTGAAAGTTCTAACACCTATGAAGTAACTTTAGATACCGTTGCAGATGAACTTGTTTTAACTCCAAATATAACTTCTTGGACTAATCAAGATGTAGTTGTTTCTTTAAAAATAACTAATAGTACTTCTAAAATTGTAGCCTATCGTTATTTAATGGGAGAAAAAACAATAGAAGATTTTGTTAAAGAATCTAGCAATATAATAAATGACCAAAAATTCTCTTGTAAGTCAAATGGAACTTATACAGTTTATATTAGAGATGAAGCAGGAAATGAAAGAATTGCTTATATTACTATTTCTAATATTGATAAGGTTAAACCTGTTGTTAAAAATACGGTTGATAATGAAATTAAAACATCTTTTGTTTTCAATGTTGAAGTTAGTGATAAAGATTCTGGATTAAAAACGATTCTCTATTATTGGAAAGCAGGAGAAGAAAAAATTGGTTATGTAACTAAAAATAATTTAAGTGGTAATGATTATCTTTTAGAAAATGTAACTTCTCCTTCAAAAAGTGGAACTTGGACTTTAGTAATCGAAGTTACTGACCAAGCTAACAATTCTTATTTGTATGAATTTGCAGGTTATAAAGTAGACTTGTTTGGCCCTTCAATAACAGGAGTCTATGATGAAAACTTTGCCTCTTTAGTTACAGATTCTTGGTTTAATAGTAATTTGAAAATAATAGATGTCGTTTGTGAAGATAATTTCTTCCAAGAAGGAAATCTAATTTATTATAAAATAAATGACCAAGAATGGACTTTATATGAAGAAGATATCGTTATAGAAGATGAAGGAAAATATACACTTTCATTTAAAGCTATCGACTCTTTAAACAACGAAGGAACTGAAAGTAGTTTTGTTATCTATATTGATAAAACTGCTCCTGTTATTGTAGCTGAAGATGTAATTGTGCCTTATAATGGAACATTCACTCATAATTATCAAGTTAGCGATAATTTAGACCCTAATATTGCTGAAAATATAAATATCAAAGGAACTGTTGATACTTCTGTTGCAGGAGAATATAAAATTACTTATGAAGTCGTAGATGCTGCAGGATTACGAGGATTTAAAGTCATTACAGTTGTTGTTCAAAGTGAAATAGTACCTATTATTCAAATAGATACCACTGACATAATAGTTGAAGTTTGTACTGATTATCAATTACCAACTGCTACTATTATTGATAATGGTCAAACCTTTATCATAGCAGGAATTTCAGACTTTAATGTAAATACTTTAGGTACTTATACAATAACATATTCTTATTCTAACAAAGCAGGACAAAGTGTTAGTGCAACGAGAAAGATTATTGTTAAAGATACTACTGCTCCTGTCTTTGACTTTAAAAACTTAAACAAAAAAATTATTAAAGGAAATGATTTCTCTTATCAATATGTAACTGTTTCTGATAATTATGATGAAGAGGTTACCTTTACTGTCAGTGGCGAAGTTAATACTTCTAAAATAGGCAAATATGAATTAACTTTCACAGCAGTAGATTCTTCTAATAATGAAAAAACTGAAAAAATAATTATTGAAGTTGTCAAAAAGGAATTTGAATTTAACCCTGTTCTATTTGTGGAAATAACTGTAATTACACTTTTGGTAGGAGTTGTTGCTTCCTTCCCTGTTAGAGCGATTAAAAGAAAAAAAGAAAATAAAAAGAATGTCTAAGCTCTAAAAAAATAAACCCTAAGTTAGACTAACTATAATGTTAGATAAACTTAAGGGTTTTTTTATGTGAAAAAACGTCAAAAGTGTGTTCCCAAGATTGACAAAAACACTATTTTTGCTACTTTTGTCAAACGTGGAGTTGGTTTTTTTAAAAAATTAATTGAATAAAAAGAGAGTTTATAAAGATATTTTTGCAGAAAAAAAGCCTTATTATTTTGATAAGGCTTATTCTTTTATCATTGTTAAGGAAACTCTATTTTTCTCTTTTTGAATATCAAGTACATAAACTTTGATGATATCACCTACACTGACAACATCAAGTGGGTGATTTATTTTTTGAGTGGACATCTTTGATTTATGAACCATTCCGTCGTTTTTAAGTCCAATGTCTACAAAAGCACCAAAGTCAACAATACTTCTTACTGTTCCTTCTAATTCCATACCTATTTTTAAGTCTTCTAAGTGCAAAACATCACTTTTTAATGTAGGAATAGGGTAAGAGTCCCTAACATCTCTTAAAGGCTTTAAAAGTTCATTTTTTATGTCTTCTAAAGTTAATTCTCCAATGTCATATTTGCTAGAAGCTTCTTTAATGTCTAAATTAGAAAGTATTTCTTCATATTTAGAACTACCAATAGTTTCTTTTTCTAATCCTAAATCATTTATCATAGTAATTACTTTTTTGTAATTTTCAGGGTGAATAAAGGTTTTATCTAAAGGATTATCACTTTCTAAGATTTTAAGGAAACCAATAGCTTGTTGGAAAGATTTAGCACCGATTCCTTTTATTTTAGAGATTTCTTCTCTATCTTTGATAAATCCGTGTTCTTGTCGATAGGCAATAATTGAATTAGCGGTCTTTTTGTTTAATCCAGATACATAACTTAAAAGTTCAGAAGACGCACTGTTAACATTAACACCTACATTATTAACTACCTTAGATACTGTAAATTCAAGTGAATCAGATAATTTACTTTGATTTACATCGTGTTGATATTGTCCTACTCCAATGGATTTTGGGTCAATTTTAATTAATTCTGCTAAAGGGTCAATTACCCTTCTGGCAATAGAGATAGCACTTCTTTCTTCTACTACTAAATCAGGAAATTCCTTTTTAGCAAGTTCACTAGCAGAGTAAACAGAAGCCCCTGCTTCACTAACGATAATATATTTAACATCTAAATTATTTTCCTTTATAGTTTCAGCAACAAATTCTTCGGTTTCTCTTGAAGCCGTACCATTTCCAATGGCGATAAGTTCGATATTGTATTTCTTAATTAAAGTTAACATTTTAATCTTTGCTTCTTGTCTTCGAGCAGGAGAAACGATTTCTCCTTTGTATTTTTCATTAGGATAAATAACATCTTTAGTAATGAAATCACCACTTTTATTAATGACTGCCATTTTAATACCCGTTCTAAAAGCAGGGTCAAGTCCTAACATCATTTTTCCTTTTAAAGGTGGCGTTAATAATAATTGCTCTAAATTTTTAGCAAAAAGTTCTATTGCTTGCTCTTGTGCTTTATCAGTTAATTCAGTTCGTATTTCTCTTTCAATAGAAGGAAATAACAATCTTTTATAAGAATCAGTGATAGCTTCTTGAATATAAATATTAGAAGGAGATTTCTTTTTATTCATTTTATAATTGATATTATCAATAAATTGTTGGTCATCTATTTCTAATTTTACCTTAATAATATCTTCTTTTTCAGCACGATTAATGGCTAAAATACGATGTGAAGGAATCCATTTAATAGGCTCACTATGTTCATAATATAATTCATAAGTTTTAAATTCATCGACAGCATCTTTTTTAATAGAAGTAGTAATTCTACCATATTTAGTTAGATAATTTCTTAAAGAACCTCTTATATCAGCATCATCAGAAATTCTTTCAGCGATAATATCTTTAGCACCATTTAAAGCTTCTTCGACAGATTTAACTTCATCATTTAAAAATTCTTCAGCTTTAGAAAGTGGCTCTATATTAGAAAGAGTTAAAAGAAAATCTGCAAGTGGCTCTAAACCTTTGGCAATAGCGGTTGTCGCTCTTGTTTTTTTCTTTTCTTTATAAGGCAAATACAAATCTTCTACTTCCGTTAATGTTTTAGCTTCTAAAATGCTTTTTTCAAGTTCAGGGGTCATTTTATCCTTTTCAGATATTAAACGGATAACTTCTTCTTTTCTTTGATGTAATTTGTTTTCATATTCATAAGTAACGGAAATGGTTCTAATTTGTTCTTCATCAAGTCCACCAGTTTGTTCTTTACGATATCTTGCAATAAAAGGAATAGTCGCTCCTTCTTGTAGCATTCCAATTACAGCTTCTGTTTGAGAAACTTTAATATTTAATTTTTCACTTGTAAGAATAATAATTTCTTCATTCATTTTTACTTTAACACCTCGAAAAGTATTATACCAAAAAAAGATAAAATAAAGTAGTAAAACTATTGGAAAGAATACTCTAAAAACTATTAATCAAAAGGCAAAAAATATCCAATATGGTTAGAATTTCATAAAATTAATTTTAACAATTAAAATTGTAAAGAATTAAGCATTTGTCCAATATGGTTAGAATTTTATTAAAACTGCAAGTGTTCAAATTATCGCGAATGAATAGTATCCGTCCAATATGGTTAGAATTTTATCTTTTCAAAAAACAGTGATGTATGAAGTGATGTTTGAGTATCCGTCCAATATGGTTAGAATTTTATGAATTAGAAAAAGATAAATGGCTTTTAGAATTTGGTATCCGTCCAATATGGTTAGAATTTTATCAAAACAATCCGTTTATTTAAAGAGGTGAGATATGGTATCCGTCCAATATGGTTAGAATTTTATAGAGCATTGGTTAGATTGTTCCGATAGAGAATTGAGTATCCGTCCAATATGGTTAGAATTTTATGGATAACGATGTGGAATATCGAATTGATAAAACGTAGTATCCGTCCAATATGGTTAGAATTTTATTTGAATGTTGCAAAGAAAATGCGTTATTCAAAATTGTATCCGTCCAATATGGTTAGAATTTTATTATAGAATTTAAAGCAAATAAAAGGAAAGCACTTAGTATCCGTCCAATATGGTTAGAATTTTATTAATGCTACACAACGCAACATAAAAGGAGGAAATGGTATCCGTCCAATATGGTTAGAATTTTATAAGGAACAAAAACAAATTATTTAGAATTGATTATCAGTATCCGTCCAATATGGTTAGAATTTTATTAATATGGTTAAAATAGAAATACCATTTTTAATTAGGTATCCGTCCAATATGGTTAGAATTTTATTTAGTGAGTTTGATAATGTGCTAGTTGCATTTAGTGTATCCGTCCAATATGGTTAGAATTTTATGGAGTTAATTTTAGAAGAATTTTAAAAGAGCAATTAGTATCCGTCCAATATGGTTAGAATTTTATCAATTCCAAAATCGAAGATGCCGGTATTTACACAACTGTATCCGTCCAATATGGTTAGAATTTTATAAAGTGAAAAATGCAAGTACAACAATTTAAAGTCAGTATCCGTCCAATATGGTTAGAATTTTATTAAAGGAACAAAACAAAATTGTTTAAATTTGGTTATGTATCCGTCCAATATGGTTAGAATTTTAT
>CAYTZW010000015.1:0-10713 GCA_964442785.1 uncultured Erysipelotrichaceae bacterium | reverse complement strand
GTATCCGTCCAATATGGTTAGAATTTTATAATGATTAAAACAAAGATAAGCAAAAGAGATATAGAGTATCCGTCCAATATGGTTAGAATTTTATAGAAAACATTAATGATATTTAAATAATTTTAGAATTAAATTTTTAATAAATATCTATTATATCGGATACTTTATCAATTTTTTATCTGTCGTAAATGACAATTATTACTAATTAAATTGTTAGACAGATATGATTTAGATTATTATGGTTTTGTTATAATCTTGTTGTTGTGACAAACTATAATGAACAATATTTTTAACGTTCTTTACAATCATTATATCACATTTATCACTATTTCTTATACAATAAGAAAGTTCTTTTTTTAAATTTTCTATTTCCATTTTTGATAATTCACCAATAAATACAGAATTTTGTAATCTAAATAAATATTTTTTACATATTTTAAATACTTTTTGTAATATTTTATTACCAATTTCATCTGTTTTTATATCATAACTAACAATAATAAACATATTTTACCACCAAAATACAAATCCTGAATATTCTTTTTCTTCGTTTAAATGACGAATTAACTTATATAATTCTTCCCTTATAAGATAGCGATATGTGATATGCCTTTTTAGTCCTCTATGATAAAAAGTAGTATTTATTTGATTGTCCCAATGATACAAAATCTTTTTGATTGAATTGTCAGTTAGTAAGTTATCTTCATTTATATCTTTTTCTGATATAATTCTTTTGTTTAGTAAATAAAATATTAATCTATCTACTAAAAGTGGTCTAAAAACTTCTGCTATATCAAAAGATAGTGAAAATTTAGATTTTCCTGGTTCGTGTAAGAAACTTATAGTTGGATTTAAACCTGTTTTATAGATTTCAGACACAATTAGAGAATACAATAAAGAATTAATAAAATTTATTAAAATATTAACAATATCTGTTGGATTTGATTTTATCCTTCCTATGAATTTTTCATATAATAAAATATCATTCCAAAAAGAGTAATAAGTTTTATGCATATTAGCTTCAATAAGCATTATTTCATTAATGGTGGTTGCTTTATCTAACTGATTAAAGTTTTTTGTGAAATTTGATTCTATTTTATTCATATCTAAAGCATTTCGATTAGAGTAATATTTAATGTTTCTTCTCATATTTTTAAAACAAGCATATATAATCTTTTTGGATAATTCTACTCTTTCAAAGTTGTTAGTAAAATTTAAAACTTGTTTTACTAGTAATTCTCCATTTAAATTATCGATACTTTTAGGAAAAAAGGAACCTATATAATATTCATATTTATCAAAATAATGGACAGTAATACCATATTTTCCTAAAAGTTTTAAACAAGGAGTAGATAGTTTAACATTTTCTAATAAATAGATAATATTAATTTGGATAATTGGTATGGAAGTTTTTTCTCCATTCAAATCTTCAAATTCGAGTGAATCATCTTTTTTTCTTAATTCTCCTTGTGAAAAACAAAATACTTCTTTTTTCATTTATTCTACCAGCATAAACATTCCAAAGCCTTCGCCTCGCCGACTTCCTATACCACTATTGTGAAGATAGGTCAAAAGTTTAGGGTCTCCTTTTAGAATGAAAGTTCCGTAGGAAGCATTAAATAACAAATTCATACATTTTATCACTGTACGTTTAGGCTGAATAGGAACGAGTTCAATCTTTTCATTTTTAAATTTTATATTAGGGAGAGTGTCAATGAAATTTTTAACGACAATGTTTAGTTTTTCATTAAATTCATCTTCGAGATAATCAAGATATTTTTCTTGATTGTCTGTTTTATCACGAACAAGCAATGGACTTAAAAATCGAATTTTAATTTCATCTTTTTTTATGTCTGTATTATCTTTAATGTTAATCCCAGTAAGCGTAATGCTTGTTTTCATAGGAATTGTAAACTTTTTCTTAAATTTCGGCAGTATCGAATTATACAAATACATAATAAGTGTGTAATCATAACTTGAAATGACTACTTTAAATTTTTTTGTTGGGAGAATTATTTTTCCATTTTTCATAGTACTTTTTTGAAAATATGTCGAAAATGTAAATGATTTTGCTTTAATGTTATCTTTGCTATAAAGTTCATTAAAAACACTTTTATAAAAATTATTGAGACTTCCTTTGAAAAAACTCATAATAAAAGGCCTATAATCAACAGGTACAAAGCCGTCATTAGCGGTAAATAATAGTTCTAATTGCATATTAAGTAATTCTCCTTATTCATTATCAAGCTCTGTAATTTTTAATTGAATTACTCCATTTTCAACATATTCATTCCTAATATTCACACATTTAATACAAGAAGGAGATTTTCCTTTAACATTGATATGTTTTCCTTTATGTATTTTAAATTTTTTATCTAAAACTTTTGCTATTTTTTCAGGTGCAGTGTTTTGGTCAACTTGATAATAGTAAGTCTTTGTTGGAAAACCTGTTTTGGCTCCTAAATATGACTTGGTTGTGTTTTCTTCATTTTTTACAATTCTTATAGTGTCTTTAAAACTTTCTGAGTAATACTTTTCATATTTGGAATTAAATTCTC
Source organism: uncultured Erysipelotrichaceae bacterium (assembly GCA_964442785.1). Lineage (GTDB taxonomy): Bacteria > Bacillota_I > Bacilli_A > RFN20 > DUOF01 > SIG223. The sequence goes on along the minus strand of CAYTZW010000015.1, from coordinate 8,155 downwards.
TTAAGTACTTTTTAATATTTTCAATAATATTTTTTTCATCTTGTGCTTCCTTTATTGACAAAATAAAACTTGCCGTTGTTCCAGGTTTTAACATTTCGTAGTATTGATTTAAAGACTTAGGTATCCTTTTATTTGGAGAGGCGTAAAATACCTTACTTACAAATAGATTTTCTAAATCTATTAGGGAACTATCAGATATAGATATTTTACTCATAATTTTTTTTAGTTCATCAGTTTTATTGTTATCATCAATTTTAAGTTTACAAAGAAAAGCCGTTGAAATAATTCCCTTTAATGAACTAGCAGGAATATATGCTTTTCCAGAATTTTTATCTTTTACGAAAGTTTTTATAGGATAAAACTTATCTTCACTAAATTCTAATTCATATTTTTTTATTTCTTCAATAATTTTTTTGTATTCAAATTCACTTAATTGGAGTGTATTTCTTAGAAAATAATAAAGATTACTTTTTTCTTCTCTTGCATTTTCAACAAACTCGAAATATTCTTCTTCAAAACCTTTTTTTAATAATATCGAAAATAATTTTCGCTCGTCAATAATGATAATTTTATTTTGATTTGGAATTTTAATATAGTCATATTTTGAAATATCATTATTACTTCCTTGACCAATATGAACCGCTGATAAAACTTTTAATTCTATTTTATAATTTACCATATTATTCAACTCCTATAAAAAAAGGTTTTAAATTTTTATAAACAGGGTGTTTTCCAATATCAGAAGCAACATTTTTTATTTGCCCTTCAAATTTTTTTGTGAAAGTTGAGCCAGTGCAAAAAGCAAAAATGTCTTTCTTTTTCATTATGCTACTATTGTAAGTTGTTGAGTCTATAAAACCACTTCTTCTAACAAGATTAAAATAAGCATCTTTTAAAGTTTCATCAGTTAATTCTGTAGGTAAACATATTGATAAACTCATATATCTTTTATAATTATCTTGGAGTAGTCTATTAAAAGTTTGTAAGTCTTTATTTTCTGAATTTTGAAGTTTGATAATTTCAAAATCAAATTTGCCATATCCGATTGATTTTTTTCCTCCAATACCTGTTAAACTTAAAGATGTAAAAAGTATTTTTAAAAAATTTATATCAGTAGATTCACAATTAACTAACATATAAGTTCCACAATCTTTATTAAATGTAAAAGAGCCAAAATGGAATGGTTTATTTTCTTCTGAACTGAGACGATTTACTATCAATTTTTGTTCAATAGCGTAATTGCCAAAATTGTTTTGATTTTCTAAAAGAAGGTCAATAGGTAAATCATTTTCTTTTATTTTCATTAAATATTCCTTTAAATATGAAACAGGAATATATTTTAACTTTTTTAACTTTTTTGCATAATTTTCTTTATTGCTTTGTTCTGTTGTTTCAACATACATCGTTGGTATTGGAATAAAATAATTTTCATTTTGAAATGGCATCATTGAAGAAAAGGATATTTTTTTATTGCATAAGTTATAAATTTTATCCACTCCTGGTTGTCCAAATAAATTATTGGCTTCAATAACAAGAGCCGAAAAAATTGTATCATTTTGCAATACAAAATCACTATTTGTTACATCTGGGTTTTGTATTAAACTTCCAAAATGAACAGCGGTTTTAAATTTGAATTTGATAGCATAATTTTCCATATTCAACTACCTCTTCAAATTGTTTTGAAAGTTCTTCATTTTCAATTAAATTCATATCTTCTTCTGCTATAGAAACATTAAAATTTTCAAAAGAAATTCTGCCGTTTCCACGACTTCCACCACCACCTAAGTAATCAAGTTGTAATAATTTCAATGCTTGAATGATATTTAAAATATCTTGGACTTTTTCCTTTTCGTTTTCAATCAAATAAACTAAATTGAATTTGAATTTAGAGCCTCGGACAACTCTTTCAATTTGTCTAGGGTTTGAGACGACCTTTTCTCTATCTATTTTGTTTTCGTATTTTATTTCATATGGTTCAGTTGGGTCGTAATCTTTTGTAGTTTCATCTTTGATAAACATACAATCACTGAATTGTAATCTTGATTTTTTTATATTTCCTTTTTCACTGGAACCAAATAATCTTAAAATTTCTTCTCCGTCATTTTGGTGACTTACACTTTTTCCATTTTTTGCTTCTGATAAAAGGGAGCGTAGTTTGCCTTTTAAACTGCTTCCAGGAATAATTGGCAATTTGCTTATTTTATCCTTTACTACAATATTATCAATCATACCTATTGATGAGTATGACGAATTCCCACCAATATGAAGACCTGTTTGTAGTTTTATAGTACCACTAATAATAATTCTCTTTTCCATAAATGTACCTCCTTTAAATATTAATCTTTTCCACCATAATATTTATGAAAAGCAACAAGTGCCTCAGCATATTTTGCAAACATTTGATATCTTGATTTATGATTATCGATAGATAGAATTAATTCAATAAGTTTACTTTTATCGATAAAATCTTTTACTCCGTCATTTTTATTGTCTTTTCCATAAATATATGCTAGTTTGACCCTTATATATAAAATATCATCTTTATAACAAGTGATATCTTCTTCATTATGCAAGGCTATTTTTTCAGAAACACCATTGATTAAGTCTAAAATATTTCTTATTTGATTGGTTTTCAAGCAAATTTCATTTCCGTTTTTTTCTAAATTTAAAATTACATTTTCTGCTTCTGCAGCAAAATCTTTTTCAATCTTTTTAAAGTACTCTAAATCAGCAATTTTTTTCTTATCTCTTAAATTTTGGCTTTGATTGTTATAGCCATAATAATTGTTATAAGCCATTATTTACACTTCCTCTCTAATCGAATAAACATATAATGTTAATGCCATAATTAACTCTTTTGTTGACTTTTTGCTTTTTGACCATTCAAAAACATTGTTAATTAATTCTTTATCAGAATTATGTATAATATTATCTTTATCATCAAGAAGTCTTGCTAATAAATATGCAATTTGAGGTCTTTTTTCTGAATGATTTCTTAATAAATCTATTAGGTTATAAATGAACGCCTTGCCACTACCAAATTTTTCTGATTTCTTATCAAAAAAATTCTCTATTAATTTGTATTTAGAAATGACATTGTTTTCAAAATCTTCCCAATAAAAAGTTCCATTTTCATCATCACAAAAGAGAGTAATACTATTTTTGTTTTTTTGATTTTTACTAACATCTTTAAAGTTTTCTACTTCATTTGCAATTTTTGACATTGGATATCCACTTTTATATAATCCAATTCCTGCTGAAATAGATAATGTATTGCCACAATAGTCTTTAAATATATTTCTAATCAAAAGAGCACATTCAATAACATCATTCCACGAACCGACAACGCATAAATCATCTCCTCCACTATAAATAATCGATATATTCTTTGCCTCATTTTTATTTTTAAAAATATTGTATTGATATTTGTTGCTTTCCAAGATTTCGTTTATGTGGAATTTGAAAAACTTTGATAACATCATAGACAAAGTAGAAAATCTTGATAAAGTGGCGTATTTGCTTTCAAATCCATTTTTAAACGCTATACTTAAATCATCTATATCCGCTTTTAAAACAGCGATTCGTTTTATACCAACTGATTCGTTTTCAAAATTGTCAAATGATTTTTGCAATGAATTTCGTGTTTTTGCAAAATGGTCTCCTATATATAGTTTTCCGTAATATTTTTCTCCCATTTTATAATCGTTTTTTGCATATATTTTAGTGATATTATCAAGATTGTTAATTGGGAAATTTTCAAATTCTTTTTCATTAAATAAATTTAAAAATATATCTCCACTCGTTAAGGAAAAAAAGTCTAAATTGATGCCATTTTCAATTTTTTTATCTGTAAAAACAAATATATCACGAGTTAAAATATCTTTACCAAAAGTTGCCATTTTAGAACAAATACATTGATTAGTTTTAATGTTAAGACCACATACAGAACATTCTTCACTTGCTTCAAATGCATCATTATTTAAAAAATTAATTTGCTCTGCATCAAATCTGCTAAGTTTATTTTTAGATATTTCATTTGCTAATCTTTGAAGAATTTTTCCATATACATTTGTGTCAGTGATTTTTTCTTCTTGGTCTTTGTTGCAAAGTTCATTAGCAGAACATTCAACAAAAGCACCAGTAACATACAATTTTTCTCTAAAGATTTTCAAAAACCAATTATTTTGCTTTTTTATTACTTCATTGTATGATTTTTTTGCTTTTTCTGTATTTGGCAATATGATATATGCATTACCACCACCATTGTATATGACGTTAGTTCTACTTAATTCATTTTTTTGTAGTATTTCATCTATTAAATTTTCACTTAATAAATCTATATAAATTGACCTTGCTCTTAACTGTTTTAAAGCGTTTTCAGATTTAACATTATATATAAAGTTTTGAATTCCTGATATATCAAAAGTAGCTAATAAAAACACTTTTTCATTATTAAATGCTTTTTCGTTTTTTAATAAATGTTTTTTATAGTCGTTGATATTATTTTCTTTTAAATAATCATATATAGCACAAGCAAGCCCTGCTGTGATTTTGCTATGGTCATAAAGAGAAATATCATTTGTATCATTTTCAGCGGTACAGCTTGGTACAAAAGACATAACTCCCTCTATAAGTTCTAAATAGGAATTTATAGAAATGTTTGTATGGTTTTTTAAATTGTCTTCTAATATTTTTGTTAATTCTATATATTTACCTTTACTTATATCTGAAAGTGAATATTCAGAAGGAATAATTAGTTGTTTGGGATTTTTGTAGTAAAAATCACTATAACCTAAAGACAAATTATTTTGGTTTAATTTATTGAATACACTTTTCAAACAAATATGTTCGTTAAATATTTTTTTGTTATTTTCATTGTCTTCATCGCCTTCTATATATCTTCTGTCGGCACTCGCAGAAATGTTATCAGCAATGTAAATAATATGTGCAATATGGTCGTTATTTAAATGAGCACTTTTTAATTTTTCTCCGTGATGATAACGGCAGGCTTGGGTGATTTCTTTGTCAAATTTTAATTCGTCTAAAAAATCAGCACCAACTTTGCTATGCTCGCCTATATTTGTTCCCCTTCTAATAACCTTACCTATATCGTGTAATAATCCAGCTATTATAACTTTTTCTTTTTCTTTTTCCATTAAATCTCCTCATCATAAAGGTGCTATCTCCTTTTTTGCATTATAATATATATATATATATATCAAGAAAATTTAAAATTTTTTCAGTTTTTTATTGAATAAATATTTTAGAAAAAAAGATAAAATAAAGTAGTAAAACCTTCTTTACTAATTCAGTAATATTTTCTATAATTTTAAGTGTTAGAGGTGTCAAAAATGAAAATAATAACAACCGTCAATTCATCTAATGTTGAGTTTTTTATAAATTCAAAAGTTGATGCTTTAATGTTAGGACTTAAAGATTATACAACTTATTTGGATTGGACATTTGATATGAATGCGATAAGAATAATAGCAAGTCATAAAAAAGGAAAAGAAATATATGTATTAATGAATAGAATTATTGAGAATACGGAAATTGAGAAAACAAGAAGTATTTTAAAAGAATTAGCATCTTTAAATATAAATGGTATTGTAATTTTAGATATGGGATTATTGCAAATTGCTAAAGAAGAAAATTTATTAAATAAAATAGTTTTTTCACCTTCTACCTATATTACTAATAAAGATACGGCAACTTATTTTTCTTCTTTTGGAATAAGAAGGTTAAGTCCTTCAAAGGAAATTAGTTTGAATAACATTATTGAGATTAAAAAAAATATTCAATGTGAAATGGAAGTAATGGTTTATGGTTATCGTAATATTTTTTATTCAAAAAGACCTTTATTAGATTTATATAATGAAAACTATAAAACTAGTGTTAATGTTTCCTATTTAAAAGAAGAAAAAAGAGAAAGTTTATTTCCTATTAAGCAAAACAAACAAGGTACTTTTGTTTATAGTGAAAAACCTTTGAATTTGATTAAATATTTAGATAGATTAATTGAAAATGGCATTGATTACATAAACATTGAGAGTAATTTTATAAGTGAAGAAGAATTAAAGAAAGTTATTGATGAGTATCGAACGGCTTTAGATATTTATTATGATAAAGAAGCCTTTGATAAATATATTGCTAGTATTGATGCTGAAAATACTGATGATGAGTTCATTAATAAAGATAGTGTCTATATGCAGGAGGAATATTAAGATGAAAAAAATTGAACTTTTAGCTCCTGCGGGAGATTTAGAAAGAGCCAAAATTGCTATTTTATATGGTGCTGATGCTGTTTATGTTGGAGGAAAGAAATTTTCTTTAAGAGCAAGGGCTTCTAATTTTGAAATAGAAGATTTAAAAGAGTTAGCAAGATTTGCAAAAGAAAGAAATGCTAGAGTTTATGTAACTACTAATATCATTGCTCATAATAAAGATTTAGAAGGTTATGAAGAATATATTTTAGAGTTAGAAAAGATAGGAATAGACGCTATTATTGTCGCTGATGTTGGTCTTATGAGTAGGGCTTTGCGGGTATTAACTAAAATGGAAGTTCACGCTTCTACCCAACTTTCAATTTCCAATATTGAAGCTATCAAATTCTTTGCTGATATGGGTTGTCCTAGAGTGGTTTTAGCAAGAGAATGTAGTATGGAACAAATAGAAGAATTATGTCATAAATCTCCTGTTGAAATTGAAACTTTTATTCACGGAGCAATGTGTAGTTCTTATTCTGGAAAATGTGTTTTAAGTAATTATATGACTAATCGTGATGCTAATCGTGGTGGGTGTGCTCAATCTTGCCGTTGGTTATATAAAATTTATGATGAAAACAAGGAAAAAATAAATGATAATATTTTTACCTTTAGTTCCAAAGATTTACAAGGATTAAGGTATTTACCAAGAATGATTAAGGCTAATGTTTCTAGTTTAAAAGTAGAAGGAAGAATGAAAACATCACATTACTTAGCAACGGTAATTGGAACTTATAGAAGGGCGATTGACCAGTATTATCAAACGGGAAAAATCGATTATGAAAAATATGAAAATGAATTGAAAAAATGTGAAAATAGAAAAGCTTCAATAGGATTTTTACAAGGTAATGTTTCTTTAAAAGAGCAAATATTTGATTTTGAAAATGATAAAGCTACGCAAGAATATGTAGCTACGGTACTTGATTATAATCCAATTACCAAAATTGCAAAGGTTGAACAAAGAAACTATTTTCAAGAAAATGACTTGTTAGAAGTATATGGATATGACATTGATAATTTTACTTTTAATGTTTCTAATATGGTTGATGAATATGGAGAAAAAGTAGAAATTGCCAACAATCCTAAAAAAATACTTTTCTTTAAAATTGATAAACCTGTTAAAAAAGATTATTTTTTAAGAAAAGTTAAATAAAAATTGTTATCAAAGATTTATAATGTTAAAATATGTTTAGTTAGAGAGGAAATAAAAATGCAAGAATTAAATTCGTGGTCAGGAGTTTGTAAAGAACTAGTAGACAAACTATATCAATTAACTTTAAAATTAGAACCTTTGGAAGAAAGAGGCAGAGAATATGGATATAGTTCAATGTCAGGAAGTAAATATAAAGAAGGGTTTAAAGATAATTTAGATTTATATGAACATACTATTGAAATTGCCAATAAACTATATGCCGAAGAAGTAACTCCAGAAGAAAAAATAGATGAAATTATTCGTGAAGTTAGAACTTTGGTGAGAAATGATTTACCAAGTAAAATTACAACAACTTTTTTGAATAGTTGTTTAAGAGTGGCAGGATTATCTACTAAATTTTTATTCTTTGTTGAAGAAGTCGAAGAAATAAAATTTGAAGATAAATATAATGAAGAAAATAACGCTATCGTAGCTAATTGGATGAATAAAATACTTGATAAAGTATTAGCAAAATAAAAACTACGAAAAAGTAAGTGCTTAAGTTAGTACTTACTTTTTATATAATACAATTAATCTATTATTGGATATTTTTATAATAAAACATAACTAACTTTTTAAAGGGAAAATCAGCAAAAAAGGAAATGCTTAAATAATTTATTACTTCAAAATGTGTAAAATCGTATCTAAAAAACACCCGAAAACGTGTAATTATTATTTGATGAGATTTAATTATATCCTA
>CAYTZW010000014.1:25015-34649 GCA_964442785.1 uncultured Erysipelotrichaceae bacterium | reverse complement strand
TTTACTATACAGGAATAGGACGCAAATTCACTGGCGGCTGTGGGGTTTGACCCCCCCAAATAATTTAAAGCGATTTTTTCAACCCCCAGAAAATTTAAAGAACCCAAAATAATAAAAAGGAAAATTTCACTAATTTTCCTTTTCTTTTAATTCATCATATTTTTTTGCTTTTTCTTTTAATTCTAAATATTCTTTTTTAGAAACTTTTATATATTCATCACTTTCATAGTTAATAGATTTGTTAGCAAGAACAGATATAGCAATACAAGAAACTATAGAAAGCACTAATAATATTAGAAATATAGTTATGATTTTACTTATCTTTACAACTTTAAATATTGATAAAATACAAATAAGGATGAATGCAGACAAGATTAAATAACTACCTATTTGAAATAAAAATTGATTTCTTCCTAATTTTAGTTTTGCTGCAACGATAAAATTAAATAAGACTGATAAAAGAGCAAATGAAAAAGTAATTTTTCCAAATAAAGAATTGGTATCAATCCAAACAGTAGCAATTACCAAAATAACGGCAATTAATATTAAACAAGAGGAAACTAATCCTAAATATTTATTCTTTTTGATAATTTCACTACTGCTAATAGCAAAATAACCACCTGCAGTTAAAGTGGCCACAGTTAATAAAAAATCGAATTTTACTCCTTTAAAAAAGTTGATTCCTAAAATTGATAAAATGAGCATTAAAGCACAAGATGATAATCCTATTAAAGTACCTATTGTAATTCCTTTTTTCATTTTCTTCACCTCTTATATTTAGTTTATCATTTTTTATATTATTGTAAACAAAAAAAGACCCGAAGGTCTTTTGAAAATCCAATTCCAAATATTAACGTTTTGAGAATTGAGGTGCTTTTCTTGCTTTTTTCAATCCATATTTCTTACGTTCTTTAGCTCTAGCATCTCTTGTTAACATACCATTTGCTTTTAAAACTGGTCTATATGAATTTTGACTAGCTTCTAGTAATGCTCTTGCAATTCCAAGTCTTACTGCTCCTGCTTGTCCTGAGAAGCCACCACCATTAACGTTAGCACTGATATCAAATTTTGTTTCATTTTCTGTAAATGTTAAAGGTTGTTTTAAATCCATAACTAATGTTTCATATGGAAAATATTCATTTACATCAACACCATTGATAACGATGTTTCCTTTTCCTGGAGTTAAGATAACTCTTGCTACAGAACTTTTTCTTCTACCAGTTCCACGATATTGTACACTATTTTTAGCCATTGTTATTTACCTCCTTATAATCCTTTAATTTCCAATTTAACAGGTTGTTGAGCAGCATGTTTGTGTTCGCTTCCTGCATAAACATATAATTTTTTGTAGATTTGTCTTCCAAGTCTACCTTTTGGTAACATTCCCCAGATTGTTCTTTCTAATAGTTCAACAGGGTATTTGTTAACCATTTCTTTAGCAGTTCTTACTCTTAATCCTCCTGGATATCCAGAGTGATTGTAATATTTTTTGTCTTCTAGTTTATTACCAGTTAAGACAACTTTTTCAGCATTGATAATGATAACATTATCTCCACAATCAACATGTGGTGTATAGATTGGCTTGTTTTTACCAGTCAAAACAAAAGAAACTTCACTTGCTAATCTACCTAAGTTTTTACCTTCAGCATCAATAACATACCATTTTCTTTCGATTGTCTTTTCATTAGCCATAGTTGTTTGACGTTGCATAATACTTATTTCCTCCAATTTACCAAAGTCTAGTTTTACCGGGACTACACTTGGCTTTTATGCCGTGTATAATGATATAAAAAATTTTTGATTTTGTCAAACAAAAATCGCCTATTGTGGATTGTTTTTGTCTATTTTTTCGATATTTATTACTAAATCCTATCTATAAGTATAAGATTTTGTTAAATACAGAGTGAAATAAATAGAAAATGCTTATTACAAAATTAAAGACAAACCTAGTAGTGCCATAAGCAATGTTGGACAAGCAATAATTAAACCATACTTTAAAAATTTTCCAAATCCATAATTAATGTCATATTTTTTAAGAATTGATAACCACATAATTCCAGCTAAAGCACCTATTGGAGATATAAAAGCACCTATGTTACTTCCAATGATAGTTGAGAATAGAGCTTTATTGTTGTTTAATGGAATAACTTTTGAAAACAAGACACTCATCGGAATGTTATTTATTAAGTTGCAAGATAAGGTAGATGTTACTCCATAAGTTAAAATAGGATATTTATTGTCAAAAAGATTAGCAATTTTTAAAGTGATATCATATTTTTCAAGCATTAAAACAATAACAAACATTGATAAAACAAATGGTGCTAATGACCAAGAAATTCTTTTTAAACAATTTAATAGATAATTTGGACTATCTTTTTTCTTGTTTATAATAAAATATCCTAATAGAATAGATAACATAATTAAAGCAAAAATTAAAGCAACTAAATACATTTCTATGTTAATGTAAGAAGAAATGATTAAAATAATTGTGCATAAACTTAAAGAAATAACACCACATGTAAGTAAAAATTTGTTTTTAATAACCACTTTTTTTTCTTCAACTTGAATTTCTTTATTTAATTCTTTTCTAAATATCAGATAAATAATTAAAAAAGCAGTTATTCCTGCAAAAATAGTTGGTAAAAACATAACTTTGAAATATTCGATAAAATTAATATTAGCACTTGTTGCTAAGTATATATTAGTTGGATTTCCGATGATAAAAATCATTGACCAAGTATTAGCAGCTACAAATTCGCTTACTAAATAAGGAATAGGATTAATTTTGGCATTTTTAGTAAAGAAAATAATAAATGGCGTAAAAGTCAAAATAATTATATCGTTAGAAGTGAAAATTGTTAATATGGAAGTCAAAAAATATAAAATTATAAATAAAATTATTTGTTTGCTTTTGGCTTTTTTTAAAGCATAGTTCGCTAAATACTCAAAAAAGCCTAATTCATCTAAAATAACAGATAAAAAAGTCATCGAAAAAAATAAAATCAGTATTTTAAGAGGATTAATAGAACTATTATTGGTTAATCCATTAAATATTGTTTTAATATCAAGTAGATTAAAAACTAAAATAAATATTACTCCAATTAATGGAACAATCCAAAAGGTTTGAAAATCCTTATTAAAAATTTTAATAATCGGAAATTTTATGATACAAATAATCATTAATAGAATTATAACTAAACTAAAAATTATAGCTAGTTTCACACAAATCATCTCTTTTCAATTATGAGTTTACCAAAAAACAAAAAATCTGTAAATATGAACTAAAACGATAATAATTATAAGAAAAATTAGACATAAAATAGCAAAAAAGTTAACGATAATAAGGCTTTAGTTGTTTTTAATGGTATGACAATAAAAACTAAGTTAAAAAAAAGTTATATTTTAAAGGAAAAATTCTTTCAAAAAAAATTCATTTTAAAATATTTCTTATTCTGATAAAATTAAAATAGAAGGTGAAAATAAAATGGAGAATGAAAAAGTTCTTATAATGCGAAGATATATGGCAAGACTTGGAATTATATTCACTAATTTTGCTCTTATTGGAATGATGTTTTTGTTAGGAACTTTTCTTACTAATTTTATAACGCTTCTTTTTTATGTTTTTTTAATTATTTGGGCTTTGATGTTTTTAGGATTGCCTTTGTTAGATGCTAAGTATCGAAGATTATGGTCTTCAAGTAATGTGCTGGTAAAGGTTAGCAATTTCTTTTCTTCGTATTCTAAATTGGTTGCTATTATAACGATTATTCTTATTGTTTTGTCAATTCTATTGATGCTTTTTGATACTAAATGGAAAAAAGTTAGAGATAGATTTAAATTATTTTTGATATTAGGAAGTTTACTTTTACTGGGTATCCTTATTTTAATGATTAAGTAGGTGGATTTATATGGGAAAGTTAAATTTGAAAATTATCTCAGGTCAGTTGCCCGATATGATTTATTTGGTAAATGGAAAGAGAATAACTGACAAAAGAAATAAATTTGGTAATATTGAAGAAATAGTTGAAAATAATAATGATTTTAATGAAATAGAAATGGTAAGTTTTCGAGAAATTAATGGTAAATGTTGGTTCTTTTTAGAAATTATACTTTACTTTATTAGCATTTTTGGTATTTTTGATGTTAAAAAAGAGAAAAAAGGTAAATCTTTAAAGTTTAAAATGAAAGTACAAAATAGTGATAATGTTGATTTGAAATTAATTTTTAATCCTTTTGAAAATGGAAAAGAAGCTTTAAGAGTTGAAAGTAATGGAACCTATCAAATTATCGAAAATAGTTACTTTATTGATGAAAAAATAGTAAAAAAGTTAAAGACTTTAAAAATAACTAAAATATTGATTTTTATTTTGCTTGTGGTACTAATTTTTGTAATTTTATAAGGGGGTTTTATTATGAAATTATTAATTAAAAACAAATTTATGTCTTTGAAGGGCAATTCAAAAGTTTTTGATGAAGAAGGAAATGTTAAGTTTATAGTTCAAGGGAAAGTTTTTTCTATTTCAAGAAAGAAAAAAATATTTGATGAAAATAAAAATCTTTTGTATAAAGTAAGAACGAAATTTTGGCATCTACCTTATAAAAGAAAAGTTTTCATTTATGATAAAGAAAACGAAAAAGTAGCTTGCGTTGTTGCTAAATATGCTTTCAATAAGAAATTCTATATTGAAGGTTATAAAGATGAAATTTCGATTTTAGGTAATTTATTTGGTCTTCATTATTCTATTTGTAAAAATGGAGATGTTATGGGAACTTTGGATAAAAAATTTATTAGTTTAGTTGATACTTTTACATTGGAAATAGTAAAAGAAGAAGATGCACCTTTTATGGTGGCTGTTGTGATTGCGATAGATAATGTAACCGATGCTAGAGCAGCTTCTAATAACAATAACTAAAATTTAATTGTTAAAAAGATAATTTTAAAAACCTTTTTATTGTGGAAAGAAGGAAAATATATAAGTTATCTTTTTTTATGATGTTTTATAATTAAACTAGTGTTAAATAATAATTTATTATTTATGTAGAAAAATGAAGATATTTGTAGTAAAATAATTAAAAAACTTGAAGGGGTGGTTTTTATGGGGAAAAACTATAATTTCAAAAAAGGGAGAAAATTATTTGGAGCTTTTGGCTTCTTTTTTGCTTTAATAGCATTTTTTGCAATAGGCTATAAAATCAGTGCACAAGTAAATGTAGCAGTTGTAAGTGAAAGTGTTAAAAAGGAATTGAATTTGGCAGAAGAATTGGACACTATTGAGAAAAAAAATACAATTACTCCAAAAGATAAAACGGCAACTTATTTATATGTTGCAGTGCCTGATGAAGCGTCTGCTGAAGATAACTTTTATGGTGGTGTAACAGATGTTGAACAAAGAAAATTCATTAGACAAAATATTTATTTTCAAATTCAAATATGTGATACGAGCAGTAGCTGCTCTGCTTTAAATGGAGATACTGATACTTCTGAATATCCTATTAATATCGGTAATAAGGAAAAATGGATAAGTTTTGAAGAAAAAGATACGTATAATAAGGAATATCAAGGAAATGTTGCTGTCATTTTAAGCCTTATTAATGATAAATGGTTAAAAGATGAAAATTTGATAAGTGGGCATAAGTATGTAATTAATATTAGAATGAAATTAATTGGAACTGATACTGTTAAAATTTTTAGTACTGAGTTTGAATATACAGAAAATATAGGCGGTGTTGAAGGTGAGGTTAATGCAATAAGTAAAAGCTTGTCTAGTGCTGTTAGTTGTAGTGATAGTACCGATTATACTATAACATTTTATTTTTTCTTAAGAGATGAAGACACATTAGAAAAAACGAATATTCCATCTAGTTATCTTCCTTCTGGTTTTTCATATGAAAATTTTGATAGTACTGTTGCCAAAATTATAACTATTAAACTAAATGAAAACACAATCAATACAGGAATTGAGTATTCTAAAGATAATGGAATTAAAGTTGAGATTAATGTTACTGGAAATGGTAAATATAAAGCAATAATTAATTTAACAGATAAAAGCGTAGAACAATCTATAGAAATTAATAATTGTTATGATAAAACAATTTTTGATAATCAAAGCAGTAATGTAACTGGTCTTTCTTCTGATTATGAAAGAATAGCTATTTATTCAAAATCAACAACAAATACAATAAAAACTATAAACAAGGAAACTTATAAAGTTGTTTCTTATAATACTGCTCCTTCTGAACCTAATATACAAGTTAATACAGATTTAGGGATTAGTTCAGATTTAGTTGTTTTCAAATTGTATAAAGAAGAAAAATTGATTACTACTAGTTTTGGATATACATATAACAAAATACTTGCTACTATTGGTGAAAATGGAGTTGGAAATTATGCTTTACGTGTATATTTAGGAACAGTCGCTCCTATTAATATGCGTGAATATGAGATTAAAGTTGTCAATTTAATTGATATAGAATTTATCAATAAGGAAGTTACTTATTTTTATGGAACAAGTTATGATTTTAGGGAAGCAACAAAAGATAAATGGGAAATTTCTGGTTTAGTAACTGATAGTATTACTGAAGTTGCTTATACTGCAAATGAGTTTCAACCATTTAATGAAGGTAATTCAATTATTGAAAATGCAAATACTTATGCTATTTTAGCAACAGGAGTAAAAAATTCTACTTATAGTGAAGAATATTTTCCTTTGTTAAGTAGTGTAGAAGGTAATTTTATTATCAATAAAGCAACAGAAATAAAATTTTATGACGGAGCCGAACTTGTAACAATGAAATTTCTGGAAGCAAATACTGGTCTTATGTATAATAATACCCTTTTGCAATTAGTTAAAGAAAAAGAGGTTTCTGCAAATCATAGAGCAATGTTAATAAAACTTAACTTAACTTATAGTGCTACTGCTGAATTAGAATATTTTGACAGCTCAAATAAATCTATTAATTTCGGAAAAGGAAATATAGATATTAATGCTAATGATCCTGGAATTGGAGATTTAATTAGCAAAATTGTGTCTAAAGATGCAGGTGTTTATACAATAAAATTAAGTGCAACTAGTAAGAATTACAATTATGCTGAGCAAGTAACTGTTAGGGTTGAAAAAAGTACCTATGATAATTACAAGAACAATTTAAGTTTAGTATGTACACCTGTTACCTATAATGGAGAGGAACAAGAAGCAAAATGTACTCTTAAAATTTTTGAAAAAGAGTTCATTTCTGGAAATGGTTCACTTACATTGACTTCTATAAACAATGGTGGAAATCAAATATTAAATAATTCTAATGAAGTTATTGGCGTTGGTGCTACAAATGCTGGAACATATAGTATTACTTTTGAATTTACAGGTGATAATAATCTTGAAAATTGTGCTGCAAATGCTGATAATGTATGGACTATTAAAAAAATGGACATTTTTATTAAGTTTGTAAGTGGAACAGGTATTTATACTGGTGATCCAATTAATTTAACTAAATGTAATGGAACTAGTGGTGCAGGTTGTTTTTTAGTTACTAAATCTGATGACACAAACAATGTTTTAAATTATAACCTTTTGGAACAAGTTGAAATTGATTATGTAGCTAAACAAGATGGTGAAAAAACCGTTTCAAATTTAAAAGATGTAGGTAGGTACAATATTGGTAGTATTAGTGTTTCTAATACAAACTTTAATTTGACAAGTACTATTGATGGTACTTATGACATAAATTTTCAAATTTTTAGTGTTCAAGATATTATTAAAGAAGATACTTTTATATATAATGGAAGTAGACAAAAAATATTTGAACTTCAACTTACTGATGTTAATGGAGATAAAATTAATAGTAGTATTGAATTGCCTATCACAATTTATTTGAATGGTGAAGAATACGCTACTTACAAGAATAATATAAATGGTTTTAGTTATGGCGTTGCAATAAATGCAGGAACATATAAATTGACTATTGATACATCTACTAAAAAGGATAATTTTAATGGTGAGGAAAGCATATCATTTTCAAGAACAATTGCTCAGGCAAATTTAACTATTAAATTGGCCACTCAAGAAACTTATTATACTGGTGAAAAATTTGATTTTACTAAAGCTGATTTTTATGTCATAGATGGTTTAAAATCTAATGATAAATTAAGTTCTGTTGAATATGCTTCTAAAATGCAAAATGAAATTAGTTATGGCAATAATGACATAATAAATGTTGGTGCTTACAATATTAAGGTTAACAATTTTGTTATAATGAATAAAAATGTGGATAGAAGTTCTAATTATATTTTTAATACTACAAACTTTGATTTTACGATAGTAAAAAGTAGTGCTAGTATTACTTTTAAGGAAGGTACAATTGGATATACTGGAAAGGAAATAACTTCTGCTTCCTTTAAAAAGCTTTGTGACGCCGAAAATGAAACTGCTTGTTTTTCTATAAGAGGTGATGAGTTTGTAAAAGATTTTGATATAGATGAATTGAGTTATACTTTAGAATATCAATATTCTTATGGATATGAAACGGTTAAAAAAGTAATGGAGGCAGGTACTTATAAAATTACTCCTAAATATTCTAATAATAATTATGATATAACAGTAACTTGTGATTTGTTATATATTGAAAGAGTTAAATTGGATTTAGTATTTAGAACAGGTACAATCGTTAAACTTCCTGGTGAGGTGGTTACTGTTCCTTTTTGTCAAAGTTCAACCGATAGTGCTTGTATTAATGTCAGTGGTACCAGTAATGCTACTATTGATGATTCAATCAAAAGCAATGATATTATTAGTTACCGTGTAATTGGAACAGAAGATAATTTAGAGAATAAATCTGCTTCCTATACAATTATACCTTATATCAAAGATAATAATTATGAAATGAACTCTAGTACAGGTGGAGAATTAACGGTTGAAAAAGCAACTATTTATTTTGATATCGAAAAATATGATAACTTATCCTATAATGCTACAGAACTTGATGTCGCAAATATTACATTGAAAGCTAATTCTAAATTAATTGATCACACTAAGTTTACTTATTCATATACAATTAACGGCGAAAACTCTACTAAATTGAATTTTTCTGGGTTTGATGATGCTAAAATGATAAAAATCAAGAATGCTGGAAGTTATACAATTAAAGTTAGTATTAGTCCAACTGGTGTTGCTGAAAGTGATATAAATAAATATGTGCTTGACGAGAAAGAGTTTAGTGTTGTGATAGCTAAGTCAACGACTGATAATGATTTATACAAATTCACTTGTGAAGCTTTAACTTATAATGGCGAAGAACAAGCACCAAATTGTAAATTTACTAATGAAAACGTTGGAAATAAAATTGAATTTTTAGGGGAAAAGCAAAAAAATGTAGGTTCATATACGAGTGAATTTAAGGTAATCCTAAATGATGAAAGTTATGAAACAATTACAACTGAATATGTTTGGTATATTAATAAGGTAAATTTAAATGTTAGTTTTATAGAAAAAACGGAAATTTATAATGGAACAGAATTTGATTTGTCAAATCCTTCTTTCTATAATATTGAAAATTGGTATGAAGAAAAATCATTTACAACGTATGTTTCTTCAATAGATTATAATGTAACATTTGATAATTTGACTATTGGAAAAAATGG
>CAYTZW010000014.1:8129-24915 GCA_964442785.1 uncultured Erysipelotrichaceae bacterium | reverse complement strand
TTTCTTCAATAGATTATAATGTAACATTTGATAATTTGACTATTGGAAAAAATGGGTTAGTTGATATTGGTGAATATATGATTATTCCAAATTTTGTGCTTAATTCAGGTTATGAATTTAGTAATAATTATAAAGTTGTGAATATTGAAGGAAAGTTCACAATTAGTAGTATTCCTGTTGATAACGTTGATGTTGACATAAGTCTTGAAAGTAATCTTGTTTACAATGGTACAGAACAAATAATTGCAACGGTTAAGATAGATAATTATTTATCTACTTGGGACATTTCTGTTTCTGTGCTTTTAGGAGAAAAAGAATATGGATTAAATGATTATGGCTTGAGTATGCGTGAAGTATATTCTGATTCTGGGTCTGGGTATGAAGTATGTGCGACTTACGCGGGTGAATACAAAGTTAAAGTTGCGTTATCAGGAAGTGGTTTGGCAGCTGAAATTAAAAAGACTTCTGAAAATAAGGTAACAATTGCTCAAAAAAATGCCGAAGTTAAAGTGATAGGTGGTACGACTACTTATAGTGGAATAAATGGTGGCTTTTATTTAGACGGTAGTAATAGCAATAAGGGTAATTGTTCAAATAATGCTTTTGCTTGTTTTGAAGTTTCTTCTATTGGAAATGATTATCAAGAAATAACTTTTAAGGTAGAAAAAAATGGAGATTATTTAACTGATAACGAGAATAATTCTATCTTAAAAAATATAAGTATCTACAATGCTGGTACATATAAAGTTTCTATAGTTAAGGTAATTCCTAGAGAAACTACCATTGAAGGCGGATATGATAGTAATTACAATATAACTACAAAAGAAGGTACAATTATAATTAATAAAGCTGAAGTTGCGGTTATTTTAAGTGGTAATGTTTGTACGTATAATGGAACAACTTGTGCGTTTGTTATTTCTGGAGAAAGAATAAAATATTATGGTGATCAAATAGAAGAAGTTGAAAAAGATTTTAGGTTTTCTATAACTAAGAATGGTGTATCAATAGGTAGTTATTTAACAGAAAATGAGGCACTTAAACAATTAATTAATGTTGGCGAATATACAATTAGTATGTCTATCAATAATGAAAACTATCATCTTTCTAACCAAAATAGTGTTGTTGTAACAATTAATAAAGCTAAATTAGAAATTGATTTTGATTCTCCTGTTTTAACTTATGATGGAGAAAATCAAAGTTTAGTTAACGGTTTTAGTTTGAAATTTGAAGACGGTACTGTTGCTGCTAGTTTAACAGAAGGCATTAAAGATAAAGAATTAAAAATTGAAATTTGTGAAGTCAATAATTGTAGTGGAAATTGGATTGATAGTAGTTATTCTTTAGATACATTAAAGAGTAGAATGCCTTTAGGAAAAGATAGTGCTACTTATACTATTAATTTTAAAGTTAAAGGTAGTGATAATTTTGAAGAATTAAGTGAAAGTAGAATTGTTAGTGTTAAAAAACATAAAATAACAATTACTTTTAAATCAAAGAACATTGATTATAATAATGAAGATGCTTACAATTTAATTTCTGATTTGAATTCTTATGATTTTGATTATGAATTTAGTAGTGAAGAAAAGCCTGAATATGTTATTTATAGAATAAAGAGAGGTCAAACTACTATTGTAACTAATAATAATAGTAATCCTGATTTTAGCAAATTTACAACGGGTAATACTTATACTATAGAAATAGTTGGATTTGAAAAAAATGGATTTGATTATAACAAAAATTATGAAATTGTTAATGGTAGTCCAAAGGGAACAATAACAATAATTACAGCTGAAAAGATAGAAATTGAGTCTATTAATTTAAAAAATGGTTTAGTTTATGAAGATAGGGATTTACAACTTATTGATAGTATTGTTTTAAAGGATAAAATTAGTATTAATGATGTTGGTGATATTTTTATTTCCTATAATTATTGCCAAACGGAACAAAGTTGTACATCAGATGTTACCCGTGTGAGAGGTATTAATAATGTAGTTGGAAAAAATGCTGGTTATTACTATATTAAAAAAATTGAAATTACTGGTGGAAATAACTATAAATCTTTAACTAAAGAATATGATTATGAGTATCAAGTAAATATTGCAAAAGGAAATTTAGGTATTAATGCTTATTATAAAAGCAGTTATTCTCAAACTTATACAGGAAAAGAAATTACGATTTCCTCTGAAGGATTTAATGGTGGAAGTAGCGTAAAAATAACTACTATTTATAAAAAGTGTAGTAATGATGATTGTACTGAATTTTCCTCTATTGAAAATTACGCAAAAGATGTTGGAACATATAAAGTTATAAGTAGTTTTGAGGTACCTAGTAATTATGTTGGATACGATGATATTGAAACTACATTGTATATTAATAAATCTAGCATTAATTTGGAATTAAATTGGGAAGATACTTATAAAATTGTCGAATATGACGGAAACGAGCATAAAATAAATGTTGTTTATAGTGGAACTGATTTGAAGTTGGATATTACGTATTCTTGTTCTTATTATAATCCTAGTGGAATATATGATAGCAGCGTTAAGTGTGAAAATGGTGGAACAAATGCGGGAACCTATTATATAAATGCTGAAGTTACTGCTGGTGGTAACTATACTAGTTCTTCTTTACCTCAAGCAACTTTGGTAATTAAGCAAAAAGAAATTACTTTTGGAATGTATGCTCAAACGATAACTTACGATAGTAGCAAACATTTTATTGAAGCTAAAAGTAATAGTGATTACGATGCTAGTCAAATTAATTTAGAATATAAAATTGATGGAACAGGGGCTTCTTTATTAGAAGGTGTAATTGATGCTGGTGAATATAGTTTTGAATTAATTCCTACGTGTTTAACTTCTAACTATAAGATTTCTACTAGTAGTATTTATAAAGCTACTCTTAAAATAGAAAAAGCTTCATTAAATGAAATTATTATTAGTAATCCTAAAACTGTTTATAATGGTGAAATTCAAACTCCTAATATTATTGTTGATAATGGACTTGAAAGTTCTAACTATGATTTAAGTTGTTTGGCACTTAAAAAATGTTCTTTAGATAATCTTAAAGATGCTGGTGTGTACACGATTACCGCTACAGGAAAAGGTAATTATAAAGGAACTGTTAAAGCTACATTTGAGATAGAAAAAGCAACATTGCAAGTTTCATTTATTGGACAAGTTCAAGTATTTGGAGAAAGCTATTCATTTGGAAACATTAACTATTATGATATTGAAGGACTTGCTTCAAACGAAGAAATTACTTCTGTAGATTATGAAATTAAAAATAGTGCCGTTCTTTATGTTGAAAATATTGGCAAATATACGATTATTCCAAAGGGTGTAAATGGAATAGATACTAATAATTATCTAATAAATTATAATGAAGGTATCTTTATGATTTGCAATAGTGGAGCATTAGAAGTAACAATTAATCATAATCACGGATTAGTTTATACAGGAGATGAATTAAGCCTTATTTCTAGTGTTGGAAGTAGTATCAGTTTAGATAAAGCAACATTCTCTTATAGTATTAATAGCCAAGCAAGTGAAAATGATTGTAATTATGAAGAATTGCTTTCAAAAATAGTTGCCGTAAATGCAGGAACTTATGAAGTGGAAATTACGGTTAAAATTGCAGGATTTGATGAAAAAACTGCCAGTGCTACAATAGAAATCGCTAAAGCCGATTATGATTTAGAATTGATTAGTGAGAGTTTTGCAAATCAAGAATATACTTATGGTAGTCAAACTAGTTTCTTTATTAAATTAAATGGTATTTCTGTTGAAGATGATGGAATTACTGGAAGTGAAGATAGTTACAAAGGCTTAAAAGTTGTATATAGTTGTGAAAATGATAAATGTGGTGATAAATCTGGTGGTATTTATGCTTTAAGTAAACCTGAAAATTATAAAATAACTGCTTCATTTAGTGTTGTTGGAGATTATGCAAATAATTATAATGTTCCTAGTCAAATTGAAGGAAATATTAAAATTAATAAAGGTTTATTAACTATTAAGTATAATCCAATAATTGTTAAGTATTCTCTTTCTGGAATTTCTTTATCTAATTATGTTTCTCTTGAAGGAGATGGAAAAGATAATAGTAATGTAGGTGGAATTCAATATTGTAATAGTGAATGCGAAATAGAAGAAAATTGGAAGAATTTAGAAAATGATAATGTAAAATATGATGTTGGAACTTATTCTATTGAATTTAGATTGGTTGAGGGTGATTATTTTACTGCCAATAAGACTACAGGAACTATCATTGTTAATAAAGGAGATTTAACTCTTGAATGGTCTAATGTTGATAATACCTATACTGTAGATATGAATGGAAATGTTACTACATTTAGTCCTAAATTAACTATTAAAGAGGGAGAAAATATTATCTCTTATGGTGTGGAAAATAGTCCATTGAGTGTTTCTTTTGATGGCAATACAAGTGAAAAAGATGCTGGAAATTACAAAATTTCTTATTCAATTAGTAGTAATAATTATAATGGATTAGAAGGCTCAAAAAGTTGGCAAATCAAAAAAGCAACATTGAGTTATAAATTTGCAGATAAAAGAGAATTTACATATGATGGAAAATCTCATATGGTCGAAGCAAATAGTAGTAATAATATTGAAGCAAGTAGTGTTGAATATACTTACAAAAATGTAAATGGCGAGATTTTAGAAACTGCTCCTAGTGAAGCTGGAGTATATTCTGTTAGTGCTTTAATTAAAAAAGATAATTATAATGATTTAACTTTATCAGAAGTGTCATTTGAAATTAAAAAATATAGTCTTAGCTTAGAAGGATATTTTGTATTTGATAATAAAACATATAGTTATCAAAAAGAAATTTTCTATACTCTAGGTATTTCAATTAATTCTAGTATTGATATAACAAGTGAATTAACAAATGAAATGTCTATTCCAAACTTTATATATAGCTATATAAGAGATAATGATGCAAATAATGATTTAAATGTTAGTAATGTTGGTGAATATGCATTTGAAGTTACAATTAGTGAAACAAGTGGTAATTATGATATTACTGGATATGAAAAAATGTTTGCTACTTTAACAATTACGAAAGCTAAACTTGATATAATAGTTTCTAGTCCTAGTGGTTGTGAATTTGATTCTGAAAATAATATTATTCTTTGTACTTATAATGGTAATGTTTTTGAAGTAAAAGGTAGTGTAAGTGATGAAAACATAGAGTTGAATACTTTAATTACAAAAGATGAAAATTCTGTTGATGAAATTAAATTAGCTGGAGAATATCAAGTAACAATTAGTTATGAAGAAAATGATTGCTATGTGTCTAATAGTAAAGAGATTTCCGTTATTATTGAATTAGCTGATTTTGATATTAATGGTATTGATCCTACTATTAAGGATATTGTATATGATGGTAATAATAAAAAAGGAATTGTTCCTAATTCTTTTATAGATATAGACATAATGGAATTAGGTATCGAATTAAAATACTATCATTATTACCTAAATGAAGTTGAAACTGACCAAGTTATAAATGTTGGTACATATACTGCTGTATACGTTTTAGGTAAAGAAGGTTATAGTGATAAAACTATTACAACTAGTTTCAATATTGTAAAAGCTAATTATAATTCTAGTATATGGTATGAATCCTCTATTGATTATAAATATGGAGGTCAAACTCAAGAATTTTTAAGAGTAGAAGTTACTGATTTTGATTACATTTCTCAAGAAGTAAAATATGATATAGTTTCTTATGCTTCTTCTTTCATAGACGGAATAGATACTAATGATTATTTAAAAACTGGCTTAACTTTAACTGAATTAAGTAAAGGAATAGTAGCTGGAAAATATACTATTCATGCGGTTGCAAAAGGTAATGAAAATTATAATGATTTTGTGTCTGATGATATTGAAATTACTGTTGAAAAAATTGATTTACCTTATACATTTATTGGTAATTTCACCGATAATGAAGAACTTATTACTGATTTTGTTTATACTGGAGAAAAAATAAGTTTCTTACAAAGCGTTGCATTCTATTATGATGTTAATAAAGAAGCAGAAGTATCCAAAGATGATTATGGAAACTGGATTACCATTAGTAATGAAAGTGGCATAGATATTGGTGCATATAGTTTTTCAGTTATAATTACTTCATCACAAAATTATAATGAAGGAAATCACCAACAAACGTTTAATATCATTAAACAAACTATCTCTAAAGATTTAATAGTCATTAATGGAAATGATGATTTAGTTTATGATGGAAATGAAAAAGAATTAGCTACAATAACAGTATATGATACAAATGGTGCTAATCCTGTTGCAAATGATAAATACGGTGCTTTAACATATATAATTTATAATGATAGAAAGATTTATAGAAGTTGTAAGTCTAATGAAGAAGATTGTTCTTTAAAAGTTAAAAATGCAGGTAGTTATTCTATCGTGGTAAAAATTGAAAATTCTTCTTATGTTGAAAATTTTGTAAGCGAAGAAGTATTTGTTGAAGTTGAAAAAGCTTCATTAAATGATATTATTTCGGTTACTGCTAAAGAAGGTTTAGTTTTTGATGGAACTAGACAAAAATTAGTTGAAGTTAATAGTGGAGATTACACATCTTACACAATCGATTATTACATTTGTAGTTTTGAAGATTGTTCTAATGAATATTATGATATGGGAACTGACATAACTCAAAGAAATGCAGGAACATATTATGCTTATTATGTGGTTAATGATAATAGTGGCAATTATAATGATTTAAAGGGAAAAGTTACAAATCCTATCGTTATTGCTAAGAAAGATTTATCATATTCTGATTTAAAATTAAAAGAAGGAAAAATGATTGAAAAAGTATACGACGGTACTGATACTATAAATCAAGAAGACATCTATAAATTTAGTTCTGATTTGCTAGGTGTTGGTGATTCTATGAGTAACTTAGGTTTAGTAGTAGGTGGCACATATTCTAATAAAAATGTTGGAAATGAAATTGATTTGAGTTTAAGTATTTCAATTAATAGTAGTAATTATAATTTGGTTGGTGATGCTAGCAATTTGACTTTTAAAGGAAAAATTACTAAAAATACAAATTTAAAAATTGTAATTAAAGCAAATTCTTTGATTGTTGGAAGTACCGACAATGTCCTCCTAAATTGTCAAATTACTGGTTTTGTAGAAAATGAAAAATCCTCTATTATTTGTCCTAATGATATTAAAGTTGATACTTCTAAAAAGGGAGAAATTGACATTATTGAAAATGTTAGAGAAAAAATTAGTTTCTCAGATATGGAAGTAATTTCTAATTATGATTATTCTCTACCTGAACATATTTATGTATCTATTGGTAGTAAAATTTTGACAGTTGATGATTTAATCTTTACTGGAACTAGTAAAACTTACGACAAGACAGATACATTAATTGGATTTGGTATTGCATTAAAAGAAAATAGTGTAGATAATTCACAAGAATATCGTATTTCTTATAATGAAGAAACCGCTAAATATAATTCAGTTGAGGTTGGAGATAAGAAAATTTATATTTATGGAATTAAAATTGAAATGTTTGAAAATGATGATTGGATAGAAACTAATGATTATGAATTTGATAGTAGTTATTATCAAATAAATGGAGAAATTACTAAAAGAGAAGTTGATGTATCTAAATTTGAAGCAAAAGCTAAAGACAGAATCTTTAATGGTGGTAATACAGCAAGTTTTGAATTTAATTTGAACCCTTGTAATGTTGAAACTATGAGTAAAGATGTTTGTATTTATTTAAACACTAATTCTGGAATTATTGAAAGTGATTTAAATGCTTTCTATAATGCCCTAACTTTATCAGCAACATATGATAATTCTAATGTTGGAGAGAATAGACAAATTACATTTAATATTATTAGATTTTCAAATAAATATTCAAATTTATCATCTAATTATGATTTAAATGGTGAATTGAGTAGTATTGATGATGCTGTAATTGTTCAAAATGAATTTGTTATGAAAAATGAAAATTATAGTGTTGCAGGTTTAATAAAAGAATATGACGGAACTAATGCTGTAAGTAGTTCATTTAAGATAACTCCTACTATTATTGATAATACAAATTTACAATTAGAAGTTAAGGAAGCAACATATGAAAGTTCTAATGCTGGCAACAATATCAATATTGTCGCTAAAGTTGGTTGTTCTTCTAATTATAAATTAGTAGATGAAGAAGGAAATACTGTTAATGAAATTACTATAAGTGGAGGTACTATTAATGAAAAAAGTGCAACTTTTGAAATTGAAGCAAAAGACAGAGAAGTAATAAAAGGTGATAGAAGTGTTGAATTTAGCAAATGTAATGTTGTAGGATTAGTAGAACAAGATAAAGATGATGTAACTGCAAGTTGTAGCGGATTTATTAGCAATGATAAGGCTGGTAATTATAGTGTCCTTTATAGTGTTTCAGCTAGTTATGATAATGGAGAAGAAATATCTAATAATTATCTATTAACCTATCCAGAAGTATCTGTTAATATTACAAAAACTTCAATAAGCTTAGAAGTAACTGGAAATAC
Organism: uncultured Erysipelotrichaceae bacterium; assembly: GCA_964442785.1. Taxonomy (GTDB): domain Bacteria; phylum Bacillota_I; class Bacilli_A; order RFN20; family DUOF01; genus SIG223. Next base: position 16,352 of record CAYTZW010000014.1, on the reverse strand, counting down.
TGGATTAGTTTTCAATGGTAGTGATTTACATTTGATTTCTTCATTACAATATCGTGTTGGTAATGATTTATATGGCACGCAAGATTTTGATGGAAATATCAAGTATTGTTATATAAATGGCAACCACGAAAGTTGTAATAGAGATGATTTACAAACAAAAGCTGGTGTATATAAACTTAAAGTTAGATTTGTTAATTCTTCTTATTATAAAGATACTGAGTCTTCTTTGATAGAAGTTACTATTAGTTCAAAATCTTTTGAAGGAGAAATAATACCTAGTAATTCTTTACTTTATAATGGAAATAGTCAACAACTTGCTTCAATTAATATAAATGATGATGTAAGTGAAAATGCTACTATATCTTATTATGTAAATGATATTTTGGTTGGTGAAAATTCTAATAGTGAAATTTATATTAGTGAAAACAAAATATTTGCTAAGAATGCTGGAAAATATAAAATTAAGGTTGTTATGAAATCTAATAATGATAGTTTTAGTACTTCTTATTTAGAAGAAGAAATTTCTATTGAGAAAAAGACGTTGGAAGTTATCTTTATTTCTGATTCCGAATTAACTTATGATGGCATAGATAAATTAGCTAGTTTGAAAGTTTGTGAAAATGAAAATGAAAAATTCTGTTTGAAGGTAGTAAATGGATTAGTTGCAGATGAAGAAGTAGCTTCTTATAACTTAAAAATAGTTGATAGTGTATCTTTAATTAATGCAAATGATTATCAAATTGAAGGTATTGCTGATTTAATGATTAAGGAAAAAGAAACTATCGTTGCCGCTTCTAATTATGAAATATCTATGACAAATATTGGCGATTTTATAACTATTAAGAAAAAACCAATTGATGTCGTTATTGATGATAGTAGTAAAAAATATAATACAGCTGACCCTAAATTTACATATACTGTTACAGGATTAGTTGCAGGAGAAGAAATCCTAATTCCTTTAAGCAGAGATGAGGGAGAAGAAATAACTGATGTTGATAATAGTGTTGGTATTTATTCTATTTTCTGTGAAGAGAATAAATTTGCTTCTTCAAATTATGAAATTAGAAATTGTGAACCTGCCACATTTACTATTTTAAGTTACAAGTTAAATCTAATGGTAAAATATGGCTTTTATATTATCAATAATAAAGGTGAAGAAGTGTTTAATCCTATTATTAATGCTGATATTTATAAAGAAGCTTATGATGTATGTGATGAAGTCATTATTTCTGATTATATTAAAACAGATGTAGATGATGCTAAGTTTGTTGGACATTCTTATTCTTATTATCATTATAATTATGGAACAGTAGATTTGCGAGATGATAAAATAGATGGTGTTGAAGCATATGCTCCTAATAATAATACTCCAGAAGCAATCCTAGAATTAGTTTATAGTGCAAGTATCTTCTCAAGAACAGTAAAGATGTGTGCTACTAATAGCTATAATACAACTGGTGAGTATTGTAATCCGACAACCTTTACTATTTCTGGTAAAAACAATGGATATACAGAAATTGAAATTCCTACTTGGGAAAATCATCTTCCTTCTACTAGTGGTCAAACTAATAATCAAATAACTGTTTCTGAAAATGGTGGTGTTTATTATATGATGTACCATTTTGTGTATAGCAATGATAATGGTAAAGGTGATGACCAACCTCTAACACTTAATTTCTTACCTAAATTAGTTAAGATTACTTTAAGATATCATCATTGTGAAGCTGATATAAATAGTGAATGTATTATCAAAGAAGAATATAAAAATATTTATTATGGAACTGATAGTTATATATTGACACCTAATGTTCCTTCTCAAGGTTATTCTATTGCTGAAGGCTATACTTCATTTACTTTGACAAATATTAAAGAAGATATGATTGTTGATGTTAAATGTAATCCTTCTTCACTAGGAGTATATCTTGAATTAGTGGAATTCGATGCCCTTACTAATACGCAAACTTCTATAAAATTAGAAGGAAAAGATAATCCAATGCTCTTTATAAATGCTGATTATGGTTCCGCAATCTTAATTGATATTCCTACAATAGAGGGCTATGAGGTTAATGGATATTATTATAAGGAATTAAATAATCTTAATAGAAATGATACTTCCTTTAGCATAAAAGTAATTAGTAATCAAAAGAAGGTTACTATTACAATCATTTACTCAAAAATAGTTTTACCTGTTATTAAATTGAATGGTGAAGAAGAAATAACTATCAAAATTAATGGCAACTATATTGAAAAAGGTGCCTATGTAGAAGATAGTTATGGAAATAAAATTCAATTAGATAGTTCAAATGTTACTTGGGAAAATGGATTTGATAATAGCAAAGTAGGAACTTATTATCGAGTTTATACTTATACTGATACCAATGGATATGCAGCTGTTGAAGTAAGAAGAATTATTAAAGTTATTGATGATACCAAACCTGTTATAAATCTTAAAAAACTTTCTGATAGTATTGTTATTGGTAAAGAAATAGATTGGAATAGTTATATTGAAAGTATTACCGATGCATACGATGAAAGTGAAGATTTAGTATTAACTATTGATGATAGTGAATTTGATGTTAATAAAATAGGAACTTATCATATTACCTTTACAGTAACTGACCCTTCTGGTAATAGTGGCAATGCAATTTTAGAGATTAAAGTTGTCGCTGCCGCAAAAACTTCTTCTTCATTACCACTTGTTCCAATTATTGTTGGAGTATTTGGTGTTATTGGAGCAGGAGTAGGAGGCGTATTCTTATTTAAATATTTAAAGAAAAAACGTTCTTCATACTTTGTTGATGACGATAATAATAATGATAATGATTCAGCTTTTTAGACTGATGAAGACATTATAGTTTAATTCGTTATTAACTTTATTAGAAAAAACACAAAATTTTAAAGAGAGCCTAAAAAACTCTCTTTTTTTTGACTTTTTATTTATATGTAATATAAATAAGTGTTAAAGGTAGACTGGAAGAAAATAAAAATGTAATGCAAAAAAATAAATTCGTGGTATAATACTAAACAAAAAGGGGTGTGTGTAGATATGGAATATGTACTACTTATTCTAGTTATTTTAAGTATACTATGTAATATTTATGGTATCTATAAAAATAATACCCCTAGAAATAATTATGAAATTGAAAAGACTTTAGCGGAATATAATAATAATTGTTTGAAAATGCTTTCTGAATATCGAGCAGATTTAAAAGAAGGATTTGCTTTGTCTAATAAAGAAACATTTAAAGAACTAAGCGAGTTTAAAGAAAAATTGAATATCCAAATGTTAAATACTGAAAAAGGTTTAAAAGAAACTTTAGATAGTAATTTGGAAAAGATTAATAAAAAAGTTGATGAAAAATTAAACGAAGGTTTTAAAGATACGAATGAAACTTTTAAAAATGTCATTGAAAGGTTATCTAAAATAGACCAAGCTCAAAAGAATATTGAAAGTTTATCTACTAACATTGTTTCTTTACAAGATGTTCTAAGTGATAAAAAAACAAGAGGTTTATTTGGAGAAGGTCAATTATATCAAATACTAGCAAATGCTTTTGGAGATAACAGTGAAATATATCAAAAACAAAAAACTTACTCCAATGGTTATATTGTTGATGCTGCTGTTAAGGCTAGTGATAAGGAATGGCTTTCAATTGATTCAAAATTTCCAATGGAAAATTATAATCGTCTAATTGATAAAACCTTATCTAGTTTGGAAAGAGAAAAAGCAAGCAAGGATTTTGATAGAGATGTAAAAAAACATATAGATGATATATCTAATAAATATATTATTGAAGGCGAAACCGTGGAACAAGCAATTATGTTTATTCCTGCTGAATCAATATTTGCTGAAATTCTTGCTTATCATAAAGATTTAGTAAATTATGCTTCACTTAAAAAAGTTAACTTTACTTCTCCTACAACTTTAATGGCAATGTTAAGAGTTATTTATTTTGTTGATAGAGATAAAAAGAAAAGTGAACAAACGGTTTATTTGTTTGAACAATTAAATGCCTTAGGTATTGAATTTAAAAGATATAGTGAAAGGTGGAACAAACTAGAAAAAGAATTAACGAGTGTTAATAAGTCTGTTTTAGAGGTTTCCAACACTTCTAAAAAGATTAATAATAAATTCAATAAAATTAATTCTGGTAATATAAAAGAATTAAGCGAAGGAGATAATGTTACCGATGAAGGAGTTTACTAGAAAACTAAAAGAGTTGTTATCGGCATCACAAGAAGAAGCTATCGCACTTTCTCATACCCAATTTGATATTCCTCATTTCTTAGATGTGGCAATTAAAGATAATGATAATTTAATTGTTAGTTTATTTAAAAAAATGAATGTTAATTTGGAAATGGTAAAAGAATTAATAAATGAATATTTAACTTCTTATGCTAAAGTTTATCGAAATGATAAGCTGTCTTGTAGTATAGAACTAGAAAGATTGTTATTAATCAGTGATGAACATGCTGATAAATATAAAGATAAATATATTTCTTTGGAACATTTGTTTTTATCATTTTTTAAATCAAAACATACTCTACTTAAAAAAATCATTAAGCAATTTGCTTTAAATAGGGAAATAGCAGAAGATATTATTATGAAAATAAGAGGTGGTAATATGGTTGAAGATGAAAATCCAGAAGTTAATTATGAAGTTTTAGAAAAATATGGTAGAGATTTAGTAGCTTGTGTAAAGGCAGGAAAGATTGATCCTATTATTGGTAGAGATGATGAAATTAGGAGAGTTCTTCAAATATTGTCTCGTAAAACAAAAAATAATCCGGTTTTAATTGGTAAAGCAGGAGTTGGAAAGACAGCGATTGTTGAAGGACTTGCTTGGCTTATATATAAAAATGAAGTTCCATTAAGTTTACAATCACATACGATTTTTGAACTTGATATGGGTTCCTTGATAGCAGGAGCCAAGTATCGTGGAGAGTTTGAAGAAAGATTAAAAGCTGTTTTAAAACAAATACAAAGCAGCGATGGAAAAATAATATTGTTTATTGATGAAATACATAATTTGGTAGGTGCAGGAAGAACAGAAGGAGCTATGGACGCAGCTAATTTGTTAAAACCAATGCTTGCTAGAGGAGATATTCATTGTATTGGGGCTACAACGATTGATGAATATCGTAAATATATTGAAAAAGACCCAGCATTAGAGAGAAGAATGCAAAAGGTCTTAGTTACAGAGCCTACTATAGAAGATACGATTGCAATATTGAGAGGTTTGAAAGAAAGGTTTGAAATACATCACGGAGTTAAAATCTTAGATAGTGCTATTGTCAGTGCGGTAACTTTATCTAGCAGATATATTACAGATAGGTTTTTACCTGATAAAGCTATTGATTTAATTGATGAAGCTTGTGCAAGTGTTCGTATTCAAATTGATTCAATGCCTACGGAGTTAGATGTAGTAACTAAAAAAATCATTCAACTTGATATTGAAATTGAAGCTTTAAAAAATGAGAAAGACGCTAAATCTATTGAAAGATTAAATCATATTAAAAAGGAAAGAAAAGATTTAGCGGATAAACAAATCGCTTTAAAAGAAATTTGGGTTAAAGAAAAAGAAGAAATAACTGCATCAAAAACTTATAAATCTCAAATAGATAAATTAAAAATGGATTTAGAAGTTGCTCAATCAGAAGCTAGATATGAAGATGCTGCTAAAATACAATATGTCTTAATTCCAGAACTTGAAAAGAAAATAGAAGAATATGAAAAGAAAACTTCTAAGGATAAGATGTTAAATGAAGAAGTAACTGATGATACGATAGCTTCCATTATATCTAGTTGGACTAAAATACCTGTTCAAAAATTGGTAAAAAGCGAAGTTGAGAAATTAATGAATTTGGAAAATAAGTTAAAGGAAAGAGTTATGGGACAAGACCACGCTATTAATTTAGTGTCAAATGCCATTCTTAGATCAAGGGCAGGAATTAATGATTCCAGACGTCCTATGGGTTCGTTTTTATTCCTTGGACCTACGGGTGTAGGTAAGACAGAAGTTGCTAAAGCACTTGCTGAACAACTATTTGATTCTGAAAATTATATGATTAGAATTGATATGTCTGAATATATGGAAAAACACTCAACTGCCCGATTAATCGGTGCTCCGCCCGGATATGTGGGTTATGAAGAAGGTGGCCAATTAACCGAACTTGTTCGTCGTAATCCTTATTCAATAGTGCTACTTGATGAGATTGAAAAGGCTCACCCTGATGTTTTAAATATTTTATTGCAAATATTAGATGATGGGCGTGTAACGGATTCAAAAGGAACCTTAGTTGATTTTAAAAATACAATTATCATTATGACTTCTAATTTAGGTTCATCATATTTGTTGGATTTAGAATATAATAAAGCGGTTGAAAGAATTAATGATTTACTTAAAAATACATTCAAGCCTGAGTTCTTAAATAGGATAGATGAAATTGTTATGTTTAATTCATTGAATAAAAACACGATTGATTTGATAGTAGATAAATTCATCAAAGACTTAAATAATAGGTTAGCTGAAAAAGAAATAAGCTTGGAAGTAACTTCTAGAGCCAAAGAAGAAATTATTAATCAAGGATTTCAAGTTGACTATGGAGCTAGACCTTTGAAAAGATTTATTCAAAGAAATGTTGAAACCTTGTTAGCTAAAAAAATCATTATGGACGAAAATGTAAAACATTATCTACTTGATTATGTTGAAGATAAATTCTTGGTAACTAGTATAGAAACAAAAGAAAGCTACAAATAGGTAGCTTTTTTAGTGTGAAAAACTATTGAAATGAGATTTATATTTGTTGAACTAAAAATTATAATTAAACCAAGGGCAAAAAAAGCAGTATAACACGATTATTTTATTTGATTTATTAAATCAAATATAGTAGAATATGGAAGTAGAGTAATATATATAAATATATATTAAGCTCTTAAATTGGTGTGAGGTGTGTGTAGTATGGAAAGTACAGGAAAAAGAAAGAATTTTAGTAAAGGATTTATAGCATTGTTTTTTGCTATATTAGGTTCATTTGTGTTAGGGGGTGTAATCTCTAATGCAAAAGTGGTTAGAGCGACTGAATACACAATGGACAATAAAAATAATGTGATTTCAATTCCTAAAACTCAAAGTGGATTGTCTTCTACTTTAACAATACCAGATACTTGTATTATGGATAATTCCAAATACAACTACAATAGCTGCGGATTAATATTAGAAGCGACAAATAAAAGTGAAATAAATGTGCTTTTACAATTGCCACAATTAACTGGAAGTGATAAACAATTTCAAGCAGATAGTACATATTATCAAATTGAAGTTGCTGAAGGAAAAGGAAATGGCACTTTGACGGCTGATACAAATTCTTCTGATTTTCCAATTAATAGTGGCTATACATCTTGGGGTACCACTTCTAGTGTAAAATATCATACTATTTCTTTAACAAATGACAATAAATGGTATGAGATTACAGTGAGATTTAAATTAGGCGAGACAGATGTTCGCGTAGCGTCAAAGACTTATATATTTTATAGTGTGTCTGGTGCTACAATAAATGTAACTTCTAACACGAATGAAAGGACTATAGAAAATACTATTAATTTAAATTCTGGTGATGCCGAAGGAGCGAAGTTTAAATCTGTAGATGGAAGTGTTAATTTTTTATCAACATATCCTAGAGTGGACACTTTAACGATATTTGGTAACAATATTACTAATCATGCATCTTCTTATTCATATAATTTAACTGCTGAAGGCACATATACAATAGAACTTAAAGATTTAGCGGGTAATACTAAAACTTTACAAATAACGGTTGTTGACCCATCAGGAACAAGTTATATAAGTGGGAATAATGCAACTGCAACTTACGATGGAAGCTCAAAAAGTGTTACTGTAACTAGTAAAGCCTCATATGTAATGAGTTATTGTACTGATACAGGTACTGCTTGTATTCCAACAACATCAAGTTCAACAACAACTACTAGTGCTAGTGCTTCTCGAACTGATACAGGTACTTCTTATATTCGTGCTAAAATTTTTGCATCTAAAAACAGCAAAAATAGTTTGACTTTATCATCATCCGGTAGTAGCGGAACGATTTGGATGGACGGAACTATAACTTCTCGAAGCATTACTGTATCAAAAGCATCAATAAGTCCAACAGTATCAATGAGTGGATATACATATGGTGGAACAAAGAGTGCACCATCAGTAAATG
>CAYTZW010000014.1:7799-8029 GCA_964442785.1 uncultured Erysipelotrichaceae bacterium | reverse complement strand
TTGGTGCATCAACTAACTACAATGGTGCAACTACAAGTGCAGTATCATTTACAATCAGTAAAGCCGATAATCCACTAGCAGTAACATCAACAAAAAAAGTATATGTATTGTCAAAAACTGATATTGAAGATATGGTAACATCAAATCAAGGAGATTTAAGTTATACAATTAAGAGTGATGGTACAACAGGTGGAGATTTAAGTGGAAGCAAATATACAGCAGGAACATTA
>CAYTZW010000014.1:0-7699 GCA_964442785.1 uncultured Erysipelotrichaceae bacterium | reverse complement strand
CAACACTTGCAAGAACAGCAACAGTAAAAGCAGGAACAAAAACAACAAGTATTGCAGTAGCAAAAGCAGGACAAACATTAACATTAGCAGAAGCAACAAAAATATATGTTAATGCAACTTTAGATGTATCAACAAAAGTTTCAGGAAATGCAGGAACATTAACTTATACAGTTAAGAATGATGGTACAACAGGTGGAGATTTAAGTGGAAGCAAATATACAGCAGGAACATTATCAACATCAAATGATGATAATGGAACTGTAGTAATCACAGTAACTGCAGCAGCAACTTCTCAATATGAAGCAGTAAGCAAAGATTACACAATAACAGTAGAAAAATACACAGCAACAATAGCTTGGAATAGTACAACACCAACAAGTGTAACGTATGGAGATACAAGCAAGAAAGCAACTGCAACAGCAACCGCAAGTGGTGGAACAGTAGGAGCAATAAGCTATAGTTCAGGAACTGCTAGTTGTTTAACAATCAATTCAACTACAGGAGCATTAACTCCAGTAGCATATTCAACAGGAGTAACAATAACTGCAACACTTGCAAGAACAGCAACAGTAAAAGCAGGAACAAAAACAACAAGTATTGCGGTCGAAAGAAAATTGATTGATGGTGCTGAAATAATAATGGACGGTAATTTGATTTATGATGGCACTTTGCAAACTTTAGAAATCAGTAGTGTAAAAGTAGATGGTTTAACTGTTACATATAGTGTTACTGGTAATACAGGGACTAATGCAGGTAATTATACTCTAACCATTACTGGTACTGGCAATTTCACCGGAAGTATTAAGAAGGATTGGAGTATTAGTACAAGAGTATTAACTATTACTTGGCCTACTCAAACTGAATACACATATAATGGTAATACTCATACCATTGCCGCTACATTGGGCAATATAGTTAACAATGATACTGTAAATGTATCTACTTATAGTGGAAATACAGGAATTAACGCAGGAAATTATACTGCTAAAGTAGTAAGTGTATCTAATGGTAACTATAAAGTACCTGAAAATAGTTTTACTTGGAATATTGTAAGTAAAGAAATTGCTTTATCTTGGGATAAGATGTCATTTACTTATAATGGTAAAGAGCAACAACCTATAGCAAGTGTTAATACTGGTGTAAGTGGAGATACTATTAGCTTTACATATAGTATCAGTGCTAAAACTGGTTCTAATTTAACAGATAGTAAAGCTGTTAATAAGGGTTCTTATTCTATAACAGCTACTCCTAGTGTTAATTCTTCTAATAGTGGAAATAATTATTCTATTACTAATACAAGTGTTGATTTTGTTATTGATGCAAAGAGTATTAGTGGTGCTAGTATAGTATTAAAAGATAGTTTAACTTATAATGGTTTAGAACAAACACAAGAAATTAGTAGTGTTGTAATTGATAAATTATCTGTTACTTATACTGTAACTGGTAATAAAGGAACTAATGCTGGTAGTTATACTTTAACTGTTACTGCAACAGGCAACTTTAGTGGTACAGCTACGAAGGATTGGAATATTGGTAAAAAGGAAATTACATTAAGTTGGGATAAAACTTCATTTGTTTATAATGGAAATGTTCAACAACCTATTGCAAGTGGAAGTGGTGTAAATGGAGAAACATTTAGTTTTGCTTACAATGTAACTGCTAAAAACGGCACTACTTCTGTCAGCCCTAAGGATTATGGTGATTATACTATTACTGCTACTATATCAGTAACAAATGGCAACAAGAAGGCTGAAAACTATGATTTTGGTAATAGTAATACAACTGACTTTAACATTGTTAGATTAGGATTAACTAAACCAACAGCAGATACAACAATATTTACTTATAATGGAAATGTTCAAACTTATAATCCAAAAGGATTTGATAATAGTACAATGAATATTTCTGGTAATACTAGAACTATTGCTGGAAGTCAACCAGTAACTGTAAGTATCAAAGATACGACAAATTATTCTTGGACAGATGGAACTAGTGGAGCAGTTGAATTTACATTCACTATTGAAAAAGCGAGTTCAACACTTCCTACTTTAGCTGGATATGATAAAGAATATGATGGAAATACTCATAAGATTACCGTAACTGGTGGTAATGGTGGAACAATTAAATATAGTACTGATAATAGTAACTGGAGTACTACTGAACCAACTTGCATTAATGTATGTGATATTACTGTTTATGTTAAAGTTGAAGGAGATAGTAACCATAATGATAGTACTGTTTCTAGTGCAACTTTAAAAATCACTGCTAAGGTATTAACAGTAAATTGGACTGACACTACATTTACATATACTGGAAGTGGACAACAACCAACAGCAAGTGTAACAACAGGAGTAACTGGAGAAACAATTAACTTTGCATATGAAGTAAGTGCTAAAACTGGTTCTAGTTTAACTAGTGGACAAGCTATAAATAAAGGTAGTTATGAAGTAACTGCAACTTATAGTGTAACTGGTGGACAAGCAAAAGTAGATAACTATAGTTTAAGTCCATTAAGTAAAGACTTTAGTATTGGTAGATTAGGAATAGATAAACCAACAGCAGATACAACAGTATTTACATATAACGGAAGTGTTCAAACTTATAATCCAAAAGGATTTGTAAGTTCTACAATGAATATTTCTAACAACACAAGAACAAATGCAGGAAGCCAAACAGTAACTGTAAGTATCAAAGATAAGACAAATTATATGTGGAAAGATAGTACAGATACTGATTTGTCATTCACATTTACTATTGGTGCAAAGACTTTAACAATTACTGCTGATAATAAGACGATGACTTATGGTGGAGAAGCACCTACTTGGACTTATACTCCAAATGGTTTTGTAACTGGAGAAGATTTAAGTAATTTAAGTGGTACTTTAACTTCTACAATTAAGTCAGGAGAAAATACAATAACAGTAGATAAAAAGACTGCTCAAGGAACATATACAATAGTTCCAAGTGGTGTAACATCTACAAACTATGCTATTGAATTTGTCAATGGAACATTAACTATTGGTACGAAAGATATAAAGAATGCAAGTGTTACATTAGGTTCTAGTTTAACTTATAATGGAGCAAAACAAACTCAAACAATAACTAGTGTTACGATTGACGGAATAGATGTTACTTATACTGTAACAGGTAATGAAGAAACTGATGCTGGTGATTATACTTTAACTATTACTGCAACAGGTAACTTTAGTGGTACTATTACTAAAGAATGGAGCATTGCTAAAAAGGCTCTTACAGTAAATTGGACTGACACTACATTTACATATACTGGAAGTGGACAACAACCAACAGCAAGTGTAACAACAGGAGTAACTGGAGAAACAATTAACTTTGCATATGAAGTAAGTGCTAAAACTGGTTCTAGTTTAACTAGTGGACAAGCTATAAATAAAGGTAGTTATGAAGTAACTGCAACTTATAGTGTAACTGGTGGACAAGCAAAAGTAGATAACTATAGTTTAAGTCCATTAAGTAAAGACTTTAGTATTGGTAGATTAGGAATAGATAAACCAACAGCAGATACAACAGTATTTACATATAACGGAAGTGTTCAAACTTATAATCCAAAAGGATTTGTAAGTTCTACAATGAATATTTCTAACAACACAAGAACAAATGCAGGAAGCCAAACAGTAACTGTAAGTATCAAAGATAAGACAAATTATATGTGGAAAGATAGTACAGATACTGATTTGTCATTCACATTTACTATTGGTGCAAAGACTTTAACAATTACTGCTGATAATAAGACGATGACTTATGGTGGAGAAGCACCTACTTGGACTTATACTCCAAATGGTTTTGTAACTGGAGAAGATTTAAGTAATTTAAGTGGTACTTTAACTTCTACAATTAAGTCAGGAGAAAATACAATAACAGTAGATAAAAAGACTGCTCAAGGAACATATACAATAGTTCCAAGTGGTGTAACATCTACAAACTATGCTATTGAATTTGTCAATGGAACATTAACTATTGGTACGAAAGATATAAAGAATGCAAGTGTTACATTAGGTTCTAGTTTAACTTATAATGGAGCAAAACAAACTCAAACAATAACTAGTGTTACGATTGACGGAATAGATGTTACTTATACTGTAACAGGTAATGAAGAAACTGATGCTGGTGATTATACTTTAACTATTACTGCAACAGGTAACTTTAGTGGTACTATTACTAAAGAATGGAGCATTGCTAAAAAGGATATTACAATAACCGTAAATGCAACCGATAGAGTATATGATGGTACAACAAGTGTCGCATTGTCTTGTGATTATAGTGGTACTGTTAACTCTGAAACATTAGTAGTTGCTTGTTCTAATGGAACGATTGCTAATAAGAATGTCGGAAATGATAAATCTGTAACTTATGATTTAACTGTTTCTAATGGAACAGGAAAAGTTTCTAACTATAGTTATGTTAAACCTGAAGTAAGTGTTAATATAACAGCAAAAGAAGTAACTATTAATTGGCCAGAAGAAACTCGTTATGAGTACAAAGGAAGTGCTTATACTATTACTGCAACAGTTAGTGATGTAGTTGCAGGTGAAAGTGTATCTATTACAGAATACAGCGGAAATACACAAACAAATGTAGGAGAATACACTGCAAAAGCAACAAAGTTGTCTGATAATAACTACAAATTACCAACTGATACAAGCTTTAATTGGGAAATAATACAAAAAGCATTGACAGTAACTGCAAAAGCTCAAACAGTAACTTACGGAACTGCAATTTCTCAAGGAGCAAGTTTTGCAACAATAAGTGGTAATGTAAGTGGACATACATTGAATGATGTTACATTGACAGCAAGTACAAGTGATGTAACTACAAATGGAACAATAACTCCAAGTGCTGCTAAGATAGTAGATGCAAGTGGAAATGATGTAACAACTAACTACACAATTAAATACGAAACAGGTGTTTTAACAATAAATCAAAAAGGTATTACCATTACAACAACAGGCAATACTAAGGTTTATGATGGCACAGAATTAGTAAATAAAGTAGCTAATATAACAACTGGAAGTTTATTGACAGGACATACTGTTGTTTATAGTAATTGGGCAAGTATTACTGATAAAGGTTCTATTCCAAATACCGTAACTGCTACAATTTCAGATGGAACATCTGATGTAACAAGTAACTATAAGATTACTTATGTAACAGGAACATTAGAAATAACAGCAAGAAAAGTAACCTTTACAAGTGCAAGTGATAGTAAAGTATATGATGGAAGTGCTTTAACAAATCACAATGCTACTGATAACAACTTAGTAAGTGGACATAAAGCAAGATTTAGCTTTACAGGGACACAAACTGAGTATGGTACATCTGATAATACATTTACAGTAACTGCAATTATGGCTGGTGAAGTTGATGTAACAAGTAACTACGATATTAGTTATGATTATGGAACATTAAGTGTTACTAAGAAGGGAGCAACAAATCCAACAATAACTGGACACGAAGGTGTATATGATGGAGAAACTCATTCAATTAGCGTAAGCGGAGGAGAAGGAGGAACAATCCAATATAGTACAGATAATAGTAATTGGTCTACAACTAACCCAAGTTATGAAAATGTTGGAGAATATACAATTTATGTAAGAATAGATGTAAATAATAACTATTCAAGCATTGATGCAATTTCTGCAACAGTAAAAATTAATCCAAGAGAAATTACTGTAACCAGTGAAAGTGCTAATAAAGTATACGATGGAACTGCATTAGTTAAAGAAAGTGCAAGTGTAACAAGTGATGTTAAAGTAGTTGAAGGACAAACAATAAGTTATACATTTACAGGTACAATTACTAATGTTGGAACAGAAGATAATACATTTACAGTTAAAATAACTGAAGGAACTTCTGACGTAACAAATAACTATAGTATTGCTTATGTAACGGGAACATTAGAAGTAACACCAAGAAACTTAACTGTAACAAGTGCAAATGCAAGTAAAGTATATGACGGAACAGCTTTAACAGCACATTTAATTGCAAGTATTGAAGGTTTAGTTGAAGGACAAACAATAACATATAACTTTACAGGTACTCAAACTGATTATGGAACATCTAATAATACATTTACAGTAGCAGAAATTAAATCTGGAAATGAAAATGTAACAAGTAACTATAACATTACTTATGTAACAGGAACATTAGAAATAACAGCAAGAAAAGTAACCTTTACAAGTGCAAGTGATAGTAAAGTATATGATGGAAGTGCTTTAACAAATCACAATGCTACTGACAACAACTTAGTAAGTGGACATAAAGCAACATTTAACTTTACAGGAACACAAACAAATGTAGATACATCTAACAATACATTCACAGTAACAAAAATTATGGCTGGTGAAGTTGATGTAACAAGTAACTACGATATTAGTTATAATTATGGAACATTAACAGTAACAAATGCTGAATTAAAAGTAACTGAAAATTCTGTTGATGTAACCTATGATGGAAAAGAACATAGTGCAACAGTAGATGTTGTAAGTGTAAATAATCAAACAATAACTATTAAATATAATGGAAGTACAACAGTACCAAGTTATATAAATGTAGGCAGATATGAAGTTAAATATGAAGTAAGTGCACCAAACCATAATAGTAAAACGGGAACTTTAACAGTTAAGATTAGCGAAGCAACATTAAATGGAAGTGTAGTAATCGAAGGAACTAATACATATGGAGAAACATTAAGTGCAAAAGTAACCAATACAACAAATGCAGAATTAAGTTATAAGTGGTATGTAAGTAGCACAAGTGGAACAACAGGTGGTTCTCTAATTAATGGAGCAACTGATGCAAAATATGTAATAGGAGCAGGATATGTAGGAAAATATATTTATGTAGTTGTAACCTTTACTAAAGCAAATTACACTGAAATGAGTAAAGCAGATGTAACTGATACAACAATCGCAGCAAGAGAAATCACAATTACTGCTGCTGATGATAGTAAAGTATATGATGGAAAAGATTTAACAAATAACAATTCATCATTAACAAGCGGTTCAATTGCTAGTGGTGATATAGCAAATTATAGTGCTAGCGGAACAATTAAAAATGTTGGAAATACAAAGAATGTACCTAGTGTTGTGATTACTAAATCTGGAACTGATGTAACAGAAAACTATGCTATTACTAAGGTTGATGGAAAATTAGAAGTAACAGCAAAAGAAGTAACTATTAATTGGCCAGAAGAAACTCGTTATGAGTACAAAGGAAGTGCTTATACTATTACTGCAACAGTTAGTGATGTAGTTGCAGGTGAAAGTGTATCTATTACAGAATACAGCGGAAATACACAAACAAATGTAGGAGAATACACTGCAAAAGCAACAAAGTTGTCTGATAATAACTACAAATTACCAACTGATACAAGCTTTAATTGGGAAATAATACAAAAAGCATTGACAGTAACTGCAAAAGCTCAAACAGTAACTTACGGAACTGCAATTTCTCAAGGAGCAAGTTTTGCAACAATAAGTGGTAATGTAAGTGGACATACATTGAATGATGTTACATTGACAGCAAGTACAAGTGATGTAACTACAAATGGAACAATAACTCCAAGTGCTGCTAAGATAGTAGATGCAAGTGGAAATGATGTAACAACTAACTACACAATTAAATACGAAACAGGTGTTTTAACAATAAATCAAAAAGGTATTAC
>CAYTZW010000013.1:0-34725 GCA_964442785.1 uncultured Erysipelotrichaceae bacterium | reverse complement strand
GGAAACTATGTTGGTACAGTTTCAAGAACATTTGTAATTGAAAAAGCAACCTTAACATTAAATACAACTAATGCAACAATGACTTATGGAAATGTAAGTACATTAACTTCTTATGGATATAATGTAACTGGTTGGTTAGGAAAAGATATTGTAAATCACGATAACTTAATTGATGAAGAATTATTAAGTTATGAAATTACCGATGAAAATAAAAATGTAGTAACTATTGATAATAGTACTGCTTCTGGAACATATTATATTCACGCAAAAGGATTAAGCAGTAAGAATTATAATTTTGTTGAAGGAACAGTAGGAACCTTAACAATTAGTACTGCAGGACAAGAGGACTTAGTATGTAGTTTAGCAAGTAATACAATTCCTTATGGAGAAATTGTAAATTGTACAATAACAGGTGGTTCTGGAAATGGAGAATTAACAGCAGTAAGTGATAACCTAGATGTTGTTAAAGTAACTATGAATGGAAACATCTTAAGCATTGAAGTAGTAAATTATACAGGAAGTGCAACAATTACAATTACAAAACAAGCATCTGCAAACTTTGATGAAATAACTAAAGATATAGTTATTAATGCGACAACAAAAGAATTAGTAGTAACTGCAAAAGAACAAACAATAACTTATGGAGAAACTATTAAAACTGGAGTTGAATATGTAGATGTAAATGGACTTGTTGGAAATGATAAAGTAACCTCTGTAACTTTAAGTAGTAATGATAAGAATGTAACTACTTCTGGAACAATTAGTGTAAGTGATGTAGTTGTTGGAGAAAAGACTGCTTATTATGATATTAAAGTTGTATCTGGAACATTAACAATTAATCCAAGAGATATCAAAGAAGTAACAATTAGTGAAATTGCACCAGTAGATTACACTGGTTTAGCACACACACCAGAACCTGATGTAACAAGTACTATTGGAAAATTAACTAGTGGAACTGATTTTGAATATAGCTATAAGGATAATATTGATGCTGGAGTTGCAACTGTGATCGTAACAGGAAAAGGAAATTACACAGGAACTACAAGTAAAGAATTTACAATCAATCAAGTAGTATTGACTGTTAAAGTTACAAATCAAAATATGATATATGGAGATGAAGTACCTACAAACAGTGTTACTTATGAAGGATTTGTAAATAATGAAAACGTAAGTGTCTTAACAGGAACTGTTGAGTATCAATGTGAAGCAACAAGTAGAAGTATTGTTGGAGAATATCCAATTACTGCAAGTGGCTTAGATGCTAAAAACTATAAAATTACTTATGAAGCAGGAATACTAAATATCACTCAAAGAGAAGTAAGCGTAATTTGGAATGAAACAAGAAATTATGATTACACAGGAAGTGAAATAGAAATAACTGCAACATTAGAAAATATAGTAAATGATGATACAGTAACAATAACTGGATATAGTGGTAATAAAGAAATTAATGTTGGAGATTACACTGCAAAAGTTACAAGTATCAGTAATGAAAATTATAAGTTACCAAGCGATACATTAGTTTCTTGGAGTATCAAAGCAGTAAAAGCAGAATTAAATGTAGCTGACAAAACTGTAACTTATAATGGATTGCCTCATTCTATAGAAGCAAGTAGTAGTGATGGAACTATTAAATATAGTACTGACACAGGAGATACTAAAGTATGGAGTGAAACAAAACCAACATTCACAAATGCTGCTGAAGAATATGTAATTTATGTAAAAGTATTTGGAGATAGAAACCATAGTGATAGTGATGTTAAAGAAGCAAAATTGGTAATCAATAAAGCAGATTTAACAATTACTGTTAAAGATACTTCAATGGATTATCAAGGAAATGAACCAACTTATGAAGTAGAATATAATGGATTTGTAAATGGTGAAAGTAAAGAAGTTCTAACAGGTAATTTAAGTTATACTGTTAAGAATGGTGAAGTAGTAGTTAGTGATTTGGCAAATGCAAATGCTGGTGATTATACTATTGAAGCAACAGGCTTAAAAGCAGCAAACTACACGATAACTTATGTAGCAGGAAAATTAACTATTAATAAAGTTAAAGCTACAATAAGTGTTACTCCTTGTAGTGAAACTTACAATGGTACTTCACACGAGTTAATCGTAACTTCAAATGGAGGAACTGTATATTATTCAGAAACAGCACAAACTATAGAAGAAAGTGGTTGGAGTACAAATCCTATAACAAGAACAAATGTAGGAACAACAACCGTATATGTATATGTAAAAGCTGATGAAAACCACATTAACAGCGAAGTTATTACTGGAACAATAACTATTTCAAAAGCAACCTTAACAATCACAACAAATGATGCAAGTATGACATATAAAGATACTTCTTCATTAAGTGGTTATAGTTATGAAGTTGAAGGATTATGTGGAACGGATACTGAAAGTGTAATTAAAACTGACAAAGCAGTATGGAAAGTTGGAGAAAATGTAAATATTGCTGAAGCTGAAGTAGGAACATATACAATTTCATTAAGTGGCTTAGATGCTGATAATTATGAATTTAATTATCTAAATGAAGGTATTTTAACTATCAATAAGGCAAAACAAGATACATTAGTATGTGATATTGCAACTGAAGTTGCTTATGGAGAAATTGTAAGCTGTACCGTAACTGGTGGTTCTGGAACAGGAATTATCAGTGCTGAAAGTGATGATACTTCTATAGCAACAGTAAGCGTTTCTGAAAATGAAGTAAGCATTAAGGTAATTAACTATACAGGAAGTGCAAAAGTTAACATTATTAAAGCAGCCGATAAGAACTATGAAGCTGGAAAAGTAATAGTAACAATTACTGCAACAACAAGAAAAATTACAATAACCGCAAAACCACAAAGCATTAAGTATAAAGAAAGTATTTCTAGTAATGATGTTGAATTAGTAGAAATTGGTGGAGCAGGTCTTGTAAGTGGTGATGAGTTAACTGGAATAACTTTAAGTACTAGTGATGTTAATGTAACTACAAGTGGAACTATAACTCCAAGTAATGCTGAATTTGGAGAAAAGACAAATTACTATTCAGTAGAATACATTGAAGGAACATTAACAATAACTGCTAGAGAGATGAACGGAAATGTAGAAATTGAAGCAATAAGTTCTCAAAAATATACAGGAAGTGAAATTAAACCTTCCATAGTAGTTAAAGATGGCGAAAGTGTTTTAACAAATGAAGATTACACAATAAGTTATGAAAATAACGTAAATGTAAGTGAAGAAGCTAAAGTAGTTGTAACCGGAATTGGAAATTATACTGGAACTATTGAAAGATTATTTACAATTACGGAAAAAGGAATGAATTATGATGCTAAAGGGTATACAGGAGTATATGACGGAGCAAAACATACAATTACTGTAACGGTAACTGAACCAGTTGAAGCAACAATTAAATATGGATATTCAAAAGATTTAATTAATTTGGATATCGCTCCTGGATTTGATGATGAAGGAACCCATTATGTATATTTCCAAATCATTGCAGAAAATTATGAAACTGTAATTGAAAGTAGAGCAGTTGTAATATCTCCAAAAGATATTGAAAATGTAAGTGTTGATACTATTAGTAATCAAATTTATACAGGAAGTGAAATTAAACCTAATATCAAATTAATTGATGAAGAAATTGCTTCAAAAGTACTTGGATTAGATATTGATTACACAATAACTGGATATAGAAATAACATTAATGTAACAACTGAAGAAGTTAAAGCTATAATTACTATAACCGGAATTGGAAATTACACTGGAGAAAAAGAAATTGAATTTGTAATTATTCCTAAGACTGATACCTTAACAGTAACCTTAAAACCTAATGACTTAACTTATAATGGTTTAACTCAATCAGTAGAAATTGATATGGTTAAATCAGGTGAGTTAACATTAAGTGAAAGTGATTATACAGTAAAAGGACTAGAAGGAATTAATGCTAAAGAATATACTGTAATTGTAACTGGAAAAGGAAACTTTGCAGGAGCAAGTGGAAGTATTACTTGGTCAATTAGTGCAAAAGAAATTACTGAAAGTATGGTAAGTGGAGTAGATACTTCATATACATATACAGGAAGTGCAATTGAACCTGTTGTAACAGTAACAGATGCAGAAAGAGATGTAACATTAAGTGCAAGTGGAGAAGTAATTGATTACACAGTCAGTTATGGTGAAAATAAAGATGTAGCAACTGGTGGAACTGTAATTGTAACAGGAACTGGAAACTACACAGGTGTTGTAACTGTTAAATTTGAAATTACTCCAAAAACGGATACCTTAGATGTAATCTTAAGTACAACAAGTTATGTATATAATGGAAATGCACAAGTTGTAACTGTAACAAGTGTAAAATCTGATACCTTAGTATTAGGAACTGGAGATTATAAAGTAACTGAAACAAGTAAATTAAGTGGAACAAATGTAGCAACATATACAGTAACAGTAGAAGGACTTGGAAACTTTGCAGGAGCAAGTGGAAGTGCTACTTGGTTAATTACCGCAAAAGAAATGAGCGAACTTACAGTAACTATTGATGCTATTGCTAATCAAACTTACACTGGAGAAGAAATTAAACCAACTGTAACAGTAAGAGATATGGCAAGAAATACACCAGTTGAAGAAAATCAATATGATGTAGAATATACAAACAATGTTGATTTTGGAACAGCAACTGTAACTGTAAAAGGTAAATCTAATTACTCAGGTAGTGTAAGTATTACTTTCCAAATTGAAAAAGCAACCTTAATATTAAATACAACTAATGCAACAATGACTTATGGAGATGTAAGTTCAAGAACTGCTTATGGATATAATGTAAGTGGTTGGTTAGGAAAAGATATCGCAAATCACGATAACTTAATTGATGAAGAATTATTGAGTTATGAAATTACAAATAAAAATGGAAGTGTAATAACTATTGATAATAGTACTGCTTCTGGAACATATTATATTCACGCAAAAGGATTAAGCAGTAAGAATTATAATTTTGTTGAAGGAACAGTAGGAACCTTAACAATTAGTACTGCAGGACAAGAGGACTTAGTATGTAGTTTAGCAAGTAATACAATTCCTTATGGAGAAATTGTAAATTGTACAATAACAGGTGGTTCTGGAAATGGAGAATTAACAGCAGTAAGTGATAACCTAGATGTTGTTAAAGTAACTATGAATGGAAACATCTTAAGCATTGAAGTAGTAAATTATACAGGAAGTGCAACAATTACAATTACAAAACAAGCATCTGCAAACTTTGATGAAATAACTAAAGATATAGTTATTAATGCGACAACAAAAGAATTAGTAGTAACTGCAAAAGAACAAACAATAACTTATGGAGAAACTATTAAAACTGGAGTTGAATATGTAGATGTAAATGGACTTGTTGGAAATGATAAAGTAACCTCTGTAACTTTAAGTAGTAATGATAAGAATGTAACTACTTCTGGAACAATTAGTGTAAGTGATGTAGTTGTTGGAGAAAAGACTGCTTATTATGATATTAAAGTTGTATCGGGAACATTAGTAATAAAAGCAAAAGATATTGCAAAATTAACATACGAAGAAATCGCTTCAGTTGATTACAATGGAGAAGCACACACACCAACTCCAGTAATCAAAGATGGAGAAAAAGAATTAGAATTAGACACTGATTTCACAGTAAGTTATGAAAATAATATTGATGCTGGAATTGCTATTGTAATCGTAACTGGAATTGGAAACTATGCTGAAACAAAAGAATTAACATTCACAATTAAGCCTATTGAAATAGTATTTGATGTAGTTGATTATAATGGTAATTATGACGGACAAAAACATACTATTGAAGTCAAGGTTAGTAAACCTGTTAGTGATTATACAATTAAATATGGTAATACTTTGGGAGATTATTCATTAGATAATCCTGCATCTTATAGTGAAGTTAGTAACAATGTTGTTTACTTCATTATTAGTGCTAAGAATTATATTACCGCTTATGGAAGTGGTGAAATTAATATTCTTCCTAAAGAATTGACAGTTAGTGAATTTACATTAAGTGAAGATTCTATTACTAGTAAAGTATATGACGGAACTACTGATGTTGATAGAAATAGCATTAGTCTTACTGTAGTAGGTGCTGTTGATGAAGTTAATTTAAGTTATGATGTCGCTTATGAAAGTAAGAATGTTGGAAATATTGTACATATTAACTTTACTAATATTACAATTACAAATAGTTCTAATTATACATTAGTTGGTGATAGTGTCAGCTTTGAAGGAAGCATTACCGCTAAAGAACTTGATGTAAATAAATTTATTCCAAGTGGTATATTTAACAAAGTATATGACGGAACAACTAAAGTTAATGATGATGTAAAACTTACTTTAACTGGTTATTTACCTGATGATGTCATTGAATTAACTTATGATGTTGCTTATGAAGATATGAATGCAGGAAATACTTCAATTATATTTAGTAAATTAAGTATTGATAATGATAACTATTCTTTAAGTAGTACAAGTTATGAAATTAATAATGTAACTATTAGTCAAAGAGTTCTTGAAGTAAATGTTGAGGCTAAAGATAGATATTATATTTATGGAGATAAGACAGTTGAATTTAAGACTTGTAGTATTTCTAATAATGTTGATGATTTAGATATCTTATGTACTCAAGCAGAAATGGAAAATGATTCTATAGGAAATGATAAAGCTGTTTCTTATGAGTTATCAATCGTTTACTCTGGTACTGAAGATAGTGCTTCTAATAACTATAGTTGGTCTAAACCAACAATAACTGTTAATATCGGTTATGTAGCATTAGATGTTTCTCAATTCACATTTGAAAATACTTCAAAAACTTATGATGGTAATGATTTAATTAATGTTAAGATTACCGCTACTTCTGAAAGTGGTGTCGTAGGTAATGATATTGTAAATGTAAGTTATTTAATTGCAACATTTAATAGTAGTGATGTTAGTGCTACAACAATTACTATCATTGGTATAGCAATTGATAATAGCAATTACACATTAAGTAGTGATACTTATAGAATAAGTGGAACAATTTTAGCAAAAGTTATTAATAAAGAAGATATTATTATCTCTGGAACTTTATCTAAAGTATATGATAGAACTCCTATAGTTAATGATAATGTTAGTTTGAGTTACCTTGGTGTTCTTAATGAAGAAATTACTTTAGGTTCAAGTGCAAGTTATGATAGTGAAAAAGTAGGCGATAGAACAATTACATTTACTAATATCGTTGTTAATGACAATAGTAATTATGTTCTTGATACTGAAGTAACTAGTATTTCTACAAATGGAAACATTACTGCTAAAGAATTAGTAATTAATGATTCTAGTATTAGTGGTACTTATACTAAGGTATATGACGGTACTGTTAATGTTAGTGAAGAAATTGCTAAGTTAAATCTAAATGGTATTGATAATGAAGATATTGGATTAACTTATAATGTTGAATTCGATTCTAAAGATATTGGAAGTAGAAAAATTAAGTTCTTTAATATTAAGTTAGAAAATACTAATTATGCAGTAGATGTAACTACTTACGAAGTAAGTGGTGAAATTACAATATTAGAATTAGATGTAAATTCATTTACTATTACTGGTGATACAAGTAAAGTATATGACGGAACTGTTAATACTAATATTGAAGTTACTCCAACTGGAGTAAAAGAAAATGATGATTTAGGATTTAGTTATACGACAAGATATGACTCTAAGAATGCTTCTTCAAATAGATATATTATTATTGATATGTCTATAACCAATACAAATTATAGATTAAGTTCTAATAGTAGAACTATTGATGCTAGTATCAATAAGAAAGAAATTTCTTTGATTGTATCTGCATTGGATAGAGAGTATTTGAAAGATAATATTAATGTTGAAATAACTGCTTCTTATGAAAATGGACTTGAAAGTGAAGAATTGACAGTATTAATTGATAATGCAGTAGTTGAAAATGCTAATGCTGAAAATGATAAAGTCGTTTCTTACGAAGTCAAACTTCTTCTTGGAGATGTTGAAGTAACTGATAATTACAGTTTTGAAAAACCAGAAGTAAAAGTTAATATTACTCCTGTTAAGATTGAAGCTAGTAGTTTAAGTTATGATACTAAGACAAAAGAATATGACGGAAATAATGCTATTTCTATTATTCTAAGTAGTAGTAAAGTCCAAGTTGGAGATATTTTGGAAATCACTCACGGTGAAAATGGAAATAATATTGGACACTTCAATTCTAAAGATGTTGAAACTGCTTCTACAATAAGTATTACTAATATTAGTACAAATAGTAGTAACTATGTAATTGTAGGAAGTACGACATTAGAAATTGTAGATGCTTCTATTAGTCCTAAACTTCTTGATGTTGATACATTCATTGTAGGTGGAGATAAAGAGAAAACTTACAATGGTGATATTGATGTTATTAAAGAAGATGTTGAATTAATCGTTAGTGGATTAATTGATGAAGATAGTGCTACGATTACTTATGATGCTGTATTTGATAGTCCTGATTGTGGTAATCGAGTAGTAACCTTCTCTAATATCGTAATTGATAATAGCAATTACAGTCTAAATAACAATGAAAGAGTTGTTGACGGAGTTTCTATTGTTAAAGCTCAACTTAATGTAGATGACTTTGAAATAACTGGAACCTTTACGAAGGTATATGATGGAACTATTATGACGGATACTACTATTGCTCATATTAGTGGTGTTGGATTAAATGGTGAAGAAATTGATTTAACATATACGGCTGAATTTAACAGTGCTAATGTTAGCGAAGCAAGTGAAATTATCTTTAGTTTAGTAATGAATGATGTTAATTATTCATTAAATAAAACTCAAATTAGTAAACCTGCTTCTATAACAAGAAGGGATTTAGTTGTTTCTGTTGATGCAGTTGATAGAACTTATATTAAAGATAATGTTTCTGTTGATATGAAGTGTAACTTTGTAAGTGGCAACAATATTGAAAAAGATAATTTATCTATTGCTTGTGGAACTGGAACAATTAGCGATGCTAATGTAGGAACTAAAGATGTAACTTATACTCTATCTATTGTTTATGGTAGCGACGGAAGAAACGCTAATGATAACTATAATTGGATTGTTCCAAGTGTTGATGTAGTAATTAGTCCTGTAATTATTCGTGTTGCAGATTTAACTTACACCGATACTTCAAAAGTTTATGACGGAACAAAACAAATTACTATTAAGTTAACTGCTTCAAATGATATTGGTGTTCAAAATGGAGATAGTATCAATATTGTTCACGGTATTAATTCTGATAACGTAGTTGAATATAGTAATTCTATTGTAGGTTATTATAGTCTTGAATTAACGAATATTAAGATTGTTGGTAATAATAATTATGAGTTAGATTATTCTACATTATTATTGTATGGTAATATTACTGCTAAACAACTTAATGTAAATGAATTTACTTTATCTAGTGATTCTGATTCTAGTAAAGTATATGACGGTACTAATGTAGTCGATTTATCAAAAGTTAAATTAGTTGCTGTTGGTGGAGTTGAAGGTGAAACAATTTCCTTAACTTATCAAGCTGCTTATAGTGATATCAATGTTTCAAGTAATGTTTTGATTAACTTCACAAATATCGAGATTGAAAACAATGAAAACTACAAGTTAATTGGAGATAGCATTAGTATTGCAGGTAGTATTCTTCCTAAAGAATTAAATGTAGATGACTTTGATGTTTCTGGTACCTTTAATAAAGTATATGACGGAACTGTTAATGTTAATGAAGATGTTGTTCTTACTGCTACAGGATTTGTAGAAAATGACCAAGTTAATATTTCATACAGTGTTGCATATGATGAAAAGAATGCTGGAAGTAATTCAATGGTATTTAGTGAGATAGCTATTATCGAAAATAACAATTATAGTTTGAGTAAGAATGTATATATTGTTGAAAATGCTGTAATTGAAAAGAGAGAATTAACAATCAATATTACTGCTGAAAATAGATATTATTTAGTTGGTAATAGAGAAGTTAATCTAAATGTAAATTCTATTGAAAATGGAATTGAAGAATTAGAAGCTATTTGTGGAATAGGAACAATGACTGATGATTCTATGGGATACAACAAGGTTGTAGATTATAGTTTGGATATAGTTTATTCTGGAACGACTACTTCTGCTTCTGATAACTATATTTGGTCTAAACCTACTGTATTAGTAAATATTGGTTCAGTAACTCTTTCTGTAGAAGACTTTATAGTTGAAAACACGACTAAAGTATATGACGGAAATATTTCTATTACAGTAAGTCTAACAGCTACTAAAGCAAGTGGTTTATTAGACGGTGATGAAATTATTGTTAGTTACGAATCTGCTA
Organism: uncultured Erysipelotrichaceae bacterium; assembly: GCA_964442785.1. Lineage (GTDB taxonomy): Bacteria > Bacillota_I > Bacilli_A > RFN20 > DUOF01 > SIG223. The sequence goes on along the minus strand of CAYTZW010000013.1, from coordinate 24,347 downwards.
TGTTTAATAGTAGTGATGTTGCTAGTGCTAATACAATTACAATTACTGGAATTAGTATTAATAATGCAAATTATCAATTAAATGATACTACACTAACAATAGAAGGTACTATTACTCCTAAAGTAATTACTAAGGAAGAAATTATTGTTTCTAATAGTTTAGTCAAAGTATATGATAAGACAGTTGCTAGTGAAGCTATATTAACTTATGAAGGATTATCTGGATTTATTAATATTAATGCAACTGCTGAGTATGATAGTGAAAATGTTGGAACAAGAGAAATTAAATTTAGTAATCTTGTTGTAACAGAAACTAATAACTATGTAGTTGATCCTGAAATTAGTGAATTTAGTGTTGAAGGTGAAATTACTCCTAAGGTATTAATCATTAGTAGCGATAATGTGAGTGGTTTATTATTCAAGTCATATGACGGTACTGTTGATGTTAGCGATGAAGTTGCTAAATTGAATTTAGTAGGTATCGATGAAGAAAATGTCTTAATTACTTACCAAGCACAATTTGATTCTGAATTAGTTGGTAATCGTACAATTACTTTCTCTAATATTAAATTAGGAAATAGTAATTATACCTTAGACGAAAATAGTAGAAGTTTAACTATTAATGCTTCTATTAAAGCTGGTCAAGTTGAAGTTGTCTTTGACTTTATGGCTAGAAGTTATATCAAAGATGATGTAAGTGTTGAAATTAAAGGTGAAGTTGTTGTCAATAACTTAACTGACGCTAGTACTTTAACTGCAATTATTAGCGATATTCATATGAATGATGATATTGTTGGTGAAGCAAAAGATGTATATTATACAATTACATTACTTGATGAAGAAGGAAACGATGTAACTGATAATTATGGATTTGAGAAACCTAATAAAGTAGTTGAAATTACACCTAGAATTATTAAGGTTGCTGATTTAATTGCTGATAAGACAACAAAATCTTATAATGGTAATGAATTTATTCTAATTAACTTTACAATTCCTAGTTCAAGTATTTATGACGGTGATACAGTTTCTGTAATCCACGGTGAAAACGAAAATGGATTAGCTATGTTTGACACTATTGATAGTAGTGCTAGTATGATTACAGTTGTTAATGCTAAAGTTAGCAATTCTAACTATCAATTAGATAAAGATACATTTACTATTAGTGGTAGTATCAGTGAATTTGTAGTTGATACATTAAGAGTTGAAGGAACATTTACAAAGGAATATGACGGTTCTGTTAGTGTAACAAGTGATATTGCAAAATTATATGTTCTTGATGAATTTACTAATGAAAGATATGAAGTTATTGCAGATGCAACTTATGATAGTGCTGATGCTGGTAATAGAACAATTACCTTTACAAATATTAACATTGTAAGTGATACTTATACTTATGAAGGTGAAGATATCGAAATAAGTGCCTTTATTAATCCTAAAATCTTAGATGTTTCATTATTTGAGATAAGTGGAGAAAATAGTAAGGTTTATGACGGAGAAGTAACTGCTAATCTAATCTTAACTCTAAAAGGTTTAATTGGTGATGATGTTGCTGAATTTGGTTATAAGGTTGCTTATAATAGTAAAGATGTTCTTGATGCTAGTGAAATTATCTTTAGTGAATTTACAATTAGTAATACTAATTATGATTTTGATAGAGAATCTTATAGTGTAAGTGGAACGATTACTCCTGCTTTGATTGATTTAACTGATGTTAAAGTTTATAGCAGAGAATATGATAGTACAAGAAATGTTTATCCACTTGATAATGCTTTGAGTATTCCAACAGGAATTGGCGAAGAAACAGTCTATATTAATTGGAATTTACTTGAAAATGTGTTAGCAGGTGCTAATGTTGGTACTTATCCTCTTGATATTACTGAAGCATTCTTAGCAAATAATAATGATTGCTTAGCTTCAAACTATATGACTAGTGATTTAGCATTAGCCGAAATTACAAGTAAAGTAATTAATGTAAAAGATATTACTGTAAGTGGTACTTCTAAAGTATACGATGGCAATAATGCTGTAGCTGATGATTTTGAAATTAGTTATTCTTATGGCGATGATATTGTTTACTTTGAATATGTGGCAACTTATACAAATATTAATGCAAATACTTATAGTGTAATTTCTATTACTAATTTAACTATCAAAGATACTGTTAATTACACGCTTGTTGATAATAGTTTTGAAGTTGTTGGTATCATTACACCTAAAGTACTTGAAAGTTCATCTTTAGAAATATTTGGTAAAATAAAGAGATATGATGGTACAACTAATGTTTCTCCTGAATTTAGACTTGAAGTAGTTGAAGGAATTGTAAGTGATGATGTAGTTTCTGTATGGTATGAAAGTGCATTATACAGTAGCAAAGATGTTGTTGGTTCTAATTCTATAGTCATAAAAGGAATGCAATTAAATAATTCTAATTATGTTCTTGATATTGATAACGATACTGATTTTGTTATTGATAGTGCTTATATCCAAGCTGCTGAATTATCATTTGATATTATTGCTCAAAATAGAAATTATATTGAAAATGATTATTCTGTAGTCTTAACAATTGCTAATGTTTATGGAATTGTAAATGGAGAAAGTTTAGATATTAGTATCGAAAACGGAAAAGGTACTATAGATAATAATGAAGGTGGAACTCACGAAGTTAATTATACATTATTAGTAAAAGATGATTTAGACCTTGCTTCTAACTATACTTGGAGTAAACCAGTTGTTACTGTCCATATTGGTTTAGTAACTCTTGATGTTAATCAATTTGTGATAAGTACTAATAGTAAAACTTATGACGGAAATGATAAATTAGAAGTAATTCTATCAGCAACTACTGCTTCTGGTTTACCAGATGGGGTAGAATTAGCAATAACTCACGGAATTAATGGAAATAATATTGCAACCTTCAATAGTAAAGATGTTGGAGAAGCATTAGTTATTACCTTAACTAACATTACTTCAAGTGATCCTAACTATGTATTATCAAGTCACGAGTTAACAATTCACGGTGGTATTATTAAACCTCGAGAAATTGATGTAAGTAAATTAGATTATACTAAAGATTATTTATCTAAGATTTACGATAAGACAAATAGTGTATCTAATCAATTTACGATTACTCCTTCTGTAAAAGCAGGATATATTGAATCTGATTTGAATGATATTACTCTTGAATATATTGCAAGTTATGATGCTAGTGATGTCAGTGCTAGAAGAATTATGGCAGTTATTAATAATTTAGGTACTGCTAATTACATTTATAAAGACGGAATTAACACCTTAACAATTAGTGATGCTCATATTAGTGCTATTGCTATTGATGTTGCAAGTCTACAAGTATCTGATAGTAAAGTATATGACGGCACAAATAAATTGAGTTCTGAATTTACTATTAAAGTTAAAGAAAGCTACTTAGTAGCTGGAGATACTCTAACAGTTAATTATGATGCTGATAATTCTGCATTTGTTGATAAGAATGTTGGTCCATTTGTAGGAATTTATATGAGTGGCTTAAGCTTATCTAATAGCAACTATGTATTGTCTAGTGATAGTTATACTTTCACTACTAGTGGTACTATTATTGCTAAAAAAATTGAAGTCAGCATTGAAGCGGTCGATAGACCATATGATACTAATAATTTACAAGTTGAACTTGTATGTAATATTGTATCTGGTGTTGTTGAAGGCGAAGAGCTTGAAATTAATTGTGGAAATGGTTATATAAGCAGTGATTCTTCTGGTTTAAGAGAAGTTATCTATATTGCTGAATTAGTAGGCAAAAATGAAACTGATGAGAATAATTATCATTTTGATAAACCTAGTATCAAAGTTAATATCTCTAAACTTGATTTAGCAATTAGCTTTATTAATCAAACTGAAACTTATAAGAATGCTAAATATGAAATTAACAAAGATATGTTCATTGTTGATGGATTAACAGATGTTCATAGGACTTCTTATGAAGCAGGTGAATTTAGTGTTGCTTATAGTGTTGGAGAAAATAGTTTATTTAATGCTGATACTTATCAAATTACAATTCTTGGATTTGATGGTTTAAATACTAATGATTACAATTTAATAATTACAAATGGTGAATTTGTCATTGAACAAAAAGAAATTGAAGTCGAAGTAGCTGCTGTTGATAGATTGTATAATGGTAGTAAAACTGTTGAAATAATCTGTTCTATTGCTGGAAATTCAGTTGATGTAATTTGTAGTAATGCAATAACTGAATTTGGAAATGCTGGAATTGATTTACCTGTAAGTTATGATATTGAATTAACTGATAAAGATGAATTAGCAGCAAACTACAAACTTGTAAAACCTGATGTTGTGGTAAATATCGGTCAAGTTGATTTAACAATTAAATTTGTTGATGTTGAAAAAGAATATGACGGAACTTCTTATTCATTTAATACATTTGATAATTATCAAATTGTTGCAGGTGAATTAATTGGAGAAGATAGTATCACTTATGTAGGATATACTGTTAATGCTGATTATGTAAGAGGAGCTTATGAATATATCATTACTCCAAATGCAGTAAGTGGTAGCTTAAATGTAGATAATTACAATATCAGTTATGTTGCTGGTAAGTTTAATATCAAACAAAAAGTTGCTACAGTTTATCCAAATGAAGGACAAAGCAAGAAGTGGGGAAGTAGTGAAACTGTTGAATTAAGTTATCGTGTTGAAGGCTTAGTCGAAGGTGATTACTTAAGTGGTAGCTTAGGTAGAGAAGCTGGAGAAGATGTTGGAAAATATAAGATTAATTTAGGTAACTTATTCAATAATGATTATAAAATTGTTTTAGGAAGTGAAGTAGAATTTGAAATTACTACTTATAATGTAAGAGTATGGTTATATTATGTAAGTACAAATGGTATGAATTTATATTCTACAAGTGAAAATGTGGAAGTTAATACATCTTATGTAATTAATACTTCTCGTACATTTGAAGGATATGAAAGTAATCCTGTTGTTTATAACAATGATGAGATTATTGATAATTATGTAATTACTACTTCTAGTGAAGGAAATACAATTAAACTTGTGTATACTCCTAAAGAACAAACTGTTAAAGTAATTTATAGGTCTAATAGATCTAACATTACTTGGGTAAATCCTGAAACTTCATTATCATATGTTGAATATAAAGGTGTTACTGACCAAATGATTAATATTGATTTAGTTGAATGGTTAGGATATAGTGTTGATGAAACTTCTATTACTTATACCTTTACTGCTTCTGAAAACCAAGAACGTACTATTCTATATGCTCCAAATGAGTATTTTGTAACATTCAATTATTACTTATCTGGAACAACAACGAAGATTGGTTCTTTAACTAAAGGATATTTAATGGATACTATAGCAACTGCTGAATTCCCTTATTATCCTGGATATCAAAGTCCTTCTGAATTGGTTCGTTTCAATATAGATGATGATTTTGTCTTAAGTTATACTGAAGGCTTATCAATGGATATTTACTATACTGAAAAATTGTATTCTGTTTCTGTTCAATATGTTGATGAATATGAAACTGCTTTAGCTACAAGAGATTTATTTGAAAATCTTGAATATGAGCAATCATATACAATTACCGCTAAAGCAATCGAAGGATATGAAGTAGTTGGTATCTTAACTCCTAGTGGAGTTGAATCAACAAGTTTAACTAGCAAGACGATTATTGTTATGGATAACGCTAATATGTATAGCTTCATCTATCGTAAGATTAAATTACCTGAAATCATCTTAAGAGGAGATAGTGTTGTTGAAATTGATGTTTCTAACCCTGTTGCTTATGTTGAAGCAGGAGCATATGTCCTTGATGAATTTGGTAATGAAATCACAGTAACTGATATTAAGTGGAGTACTCCATTAGATATAACAAAAGTTGGTAATTATACTATTAAATACAACTATGTTGATGTTTATGGATTAAAATCTACTGAAGTTATTAGAACTGTTAAAGTAGTTGATAAGATTAAACCTTCTATTAATTTCACAGTTAAGCAAATTGAAATTGTCTTAGGTGAAGAAATTAATTTTGAAGATTACATTACAATTAGTGATAACTATTATAGCAATGAAACCCTTGATATAAGAGTTGATGATAGTAGCTTAGATATTAATGTTCCTGGTGAATATTATGTTACATACTATGTAACTGATGGTTCAGGAAATGTAAATTCTGCTTCTATTATAGTAATCGTTAATGCAACTAAAGATGCTGGAAGTTCTACTCCTATTATTCCTATTATCTTAGCTGGGGTAGCAGTTATTATAGGACTCGGTATCATTATTGTTCTTCTTAAAAAGAAAAAGAATAAGAGTGGTGGAAGTGGAACAGGAAGTATTGAAAATCAATTCAAATCATTGAATTAAGGGAAAGGCTTAGGAAACTAAGTCTTTTCTTTTTTTTAAGTTTTGGGTATAATTTTGTCTAAGAGGTGCGAGTTATGGTAAAAAAAGATAAATTAAATTTATTAAAAGAAATTAGTGAAGTAAATGGTGTTTCTGGTTTTGAAGTTGAAGCCACTAAATTAGTAAAAAAATATTTGAATGATTGTGTTGATGAGTTTGATTATGATAATTTAGGTTCATTAATAAGTTTGAAAAAAAGTAAAAAGAAAAATGCTCCTAAGATTTTATTTACAGCTCATATTGATGAAGTTGGTTTTATGATTTCTAAAATTGAAGAAAATGGATATTTAAAATTTGAACCTGTTGGTGGTTGGTGGGGACACGTTGCTTTAGCACAACGTTATATTGTTACTACTGCTGTTGGTAAAAAGTTTTTAGGTGTTACGGGAAGTAAACCTCCTCACGGAATGGGAAATGAAGAAAGAAGTAAAGTTCTTGATATTAAAAATATGTTTTTAGATATTGGGGTTACTAGTAAAAAAGAAGTTCTTGATTTAGGTATTAATGTTGGAGATATTATGACTCCAGATAGTAAATTTGCTATTTTGGCTAATCCTAGATTTTTGCTTGGTAAGGCTTGGGACGATAGAATTTGTGTTGCTTCTACTATTGAGATGCTTCGTGATTTAAAAGATGAGCAATTAGATTGTGATTTGTATGTTGCTAGTACCGTTCAAGAAGAAGTTGGTTTAAGGGGTGCAAAAACAGCTACTTATCGAGTTAAACCTGATATTGCTATTGCTCTTGATGTTACGATGTCTAATGATTTACCTGGAAGTAGTGGTAATGATACCAAACTTGGAAGTGGTGTTGCTTTGTCAATTATGGATAGAAGTGTAATTGGACATAATGGTTTAAGATACTTTGTAGAGAAGATTTGTCAAGACCATAAAATACCTTATACTTTAGATGTTTTACCTATCGGTGGTACTGATTCAGGAGAAATACATAAATCCTTTGATGGTGTTATTAATATGACCATTTCTATTCCTTGTCGTTATTTCCATTCTCATATTTCTGTTGTTGATATTGAGGATTATAATAATTTAGTTAAAGTAATTACTTTAATTGTTAAAAAAGTAAATGATAAAGTTTTAAAAGAATTAAAAGATTCCAAAAAATAATGCTTTTTTGTGGTGTTTCCACAAAAGGCATTTTTTTTATTGATTAATTATAAGTAAGGTATTTTAATTAATTTTAATAAAAAAGGATATATAGATTAGGAGTGAGTTTATGAAAAAAAGATATTTGCTATTTCCTGTTTTTTTGAGCTTTGTTTTCTTCTTTTTGTTTGGTGCTAATATTGAAGCAACATTAGATAGAGTGCCTACTAGAATCGAAGAAAATGATGTTTTTTGGTATTCTTTTAGTGAAGATGTTTCTTATAATGCCTATAGAGCGACATACTACTATTATGATGCCTTAAATGACAAACAATATGTAAAAAGTGAATTCAAATTATTAGGAGAAGATTACAAACAAAAAAAAGTTACTTTAAGTAATATTCCTATTAGTGATTTTAATAATGAATCATATTTGGAATATTTTACTCCTACTACTTCTTCTGAAAGTTATTATTATTTTGAAGTTGTTTTATATAACCGTACTTATAGTTATTTGGGAGTAAAAAATGATAAGGAAGTTGCTGCATTAGTAAGTGATTTTATCAAAGTTGGTAGTGAAAAGGTAGTTGCGGCTCCTGTTTTAGTTTCTCCTTCTAATAATGCTTCTTTTACTGCTTTTTTGGTAAATTTTGAAGTTGAAAGTGAAATTGATTATCAAATTTACGTAAGAGAAGAAAAAAGTGCTGGAAGTAACGAAAACTGGCAAATTTTAAATTCTACTTCTTTTAAAGGAAATGACAATACAACTTACTATTGGAAAGCCGTTGATAGTTTAGGACAAGAAAGTGAAGAAAGAAAATTCACTATTAATATTCCTAGTGAATTGCCTACATTTAACATCAATGGTTCTGTTTCCACGTGGAATAAAGAAAATGTTGTTATTTCGGTTACTCCTTCTAGTAAAGGAAGTTCTTATTATTGTTTAAACGACGATTGTATTTTAATTAATTCTAAAAAAGATGTTGTTTTAAGTGAAGACGGTACTTATAGTTTTTATGTTAAAAATGTTAGTAATAGTAATACTATTAGTTCTGAAACATATTCAATTAAGTTAGATAAAACTAGTCCTAAGTTTAGTAAAAATGACTATAATTTCAATTATTATTTGGTAGATAATAAGTATGAATATGAATTGGTAATAAATAGTATTGAAGATTATTCTGGAATAAAAAGTGGCAAAATCGAGTTACTTTTAAGTAGTAAAAATATTAAAACGGTTGATTATCAAGGCGAATATTTAAAAATTGATTTAGCTAATTCTTTAAATGAAAACACTACATATACAATGAAAGTGGTTATTTATGATAATGCTGGAAATAAAACTGAAGAAAGTTTTTCTTTAAAAACCCTTTCCAATCCCGTTATTAAAATTGTTACGGCTCCTTCCATTAAAATAGATGGAAAAGAAGGAGAATACACTAATAAAGATGTAAATGTTACTATTATTCCTGCGGATACAAGTTATCAAAATTATTATTGTTTGAATGATAATTGTAGTTTAATAAGTGGCACTGTAAATTATAAATTTGATAGTACAGGTGTTTATAAAATCTATACAAAGGCAGTAGTTGAAAATGATACTATTAAAAGTAATGAATATATCATAATGATTGATAAAGAAGCACCTACTGTAAGTTATAATTTTGTTGAAAATAATGGAGTTTATACATTAAGTGTATCTTCTAATGACAATGTTGATATTGATAATGTCAAAGTGATAATTAGTAAAGGTATTGATGTTATCTATCAAATAACAAAAACCGAAAAAAGTTTTGTCTTAACTTTAACTAATAATTTAGAGTTAGAAACGACTTATTATTTACAACTTATCGTTACTGATAAGGCAGGTAATCAAACAAGTGAAAATAGTACTATTAAAACTTCTTTAGCAGAAATAGATGTTATTCCACTTTATATTTCTCCTGAGGATAATCCAAACAAATATTACAGTGGTGTGGCCGTTTATATTAAAAAATACTATCCTATCAGTGGATATGAAGATTATTATTGTGTTAACGACGAATGTGAAAAATTAAAAGATGAATCATTTCAAAGGTTTTTTTATGGTACATCAGGTGAATATAGTGCATATACAAAAAGAGTAAAAGGTGATAGAGAAGTTACATCTAGTATTTATAAATTTAAAGTAGATGCCGAAATTTCTGAAATAGATGGAAATATAGTTTCCTTAAAAGAAAATAGATTAAGCGATAATTCATTCCAATATATTTTGAATTGCTTAAATATTGAAGATTTAAGTGGAATAAAAAAGGTTGACGTTATAGTTTATAAAATTGAGAGTAATGGATATAAAAACAAAAAATTTGATGAAGATTATAATTCCTTACCTTTAAATATTGATTTGACAAATTATTTTGAAAATAACCAAAAATATGAAATTGATGTTACTTATAGAGATGAAGCTGGTAATAGTAGTAGTTATACTTTTGAAAAATATATATTTTCAGAACTTGTTATGCCTACCATTACTTATAAAGATAAACACGGATTTATCAATGATGGAAGTGTAGTTGATAATATTCATTTCTATAATGTTAGTGCGCAAGCTAATATTGTTATTGATGAAAATACAAAAGATTTAGCGAAAACTTACTATTGTCTTGATAATTCGTGTACCCTTATTGAATCCACAACAATAACAATAGATTTTACTAAAGAAGGGCTATACAATTTTAAGGTTAAAACGATATATGAAGGAAAAGAAACTGTAATAGATGAAAGAAAGATTTTTATTGATTGGTCTGCTCCTACATATAAAAGTTTTTCTTATAAAAAATCACCAGAGGAAACGAAAACTAATATTTATACATATTCGATTGATATAACAGGAATTAGTGATAGTTTAGATGCTTATGGTATGAAAAAACACATCATATTAACTATTAAAGATTCACAAGGTGATGTTGTCTTTACTGCATTTAATTCTGGAACAGATGATTTTAAAGATTCTTTCCATGTAACTGAAAATAAACTAGAAGAAGGCGACTATAGCGTTGAAATATTATTGCAAGATGATATTATGAATTCTAAGACATACTACGAAAACATTCACATTGAAAAATTAAAATTATATGCACCTACTGTTACCACCAATACAGAATATACGCAAAATATTAATGAATGGACTAATAATGGTGGCATTGTTGTAACCTTTACAGCAAGTACGGAAAATGAAGAAAAAGATGCTGTAAATAGTTATTGTGTTCGAAATCATTTAGAAACGACTACTTGTACTTGGATTGAATTTGAAGGTCAAGTTTCCGTAAATATTGGTGATGGTATGATAAATATTTCGGCTAGAATATCCTATGGAAATTATAATGTTTATTCTTCCAATAATGGTTTTTTCAATGTTGATACCGTTGCCCCTGTTATATCCAAGATGGCTAGTGGATATGATATAGGTTGGATTTCTCCTTTTATAAATCCATCTATTCATTTTGAGTGTATTGAGGAAACTTCAGGAATAAGCCATTATTATATTAAAAATGATCAATTATACTCTGAATGGTATAAATTTGAAAACGGTCTATTATTAGGAAGATATTTAGACACTGGTATATATCATTTCCAAGCATATGCTGTTGATTGTGCTGGAAATCAAAGTGAAATAATCGAATTTGATATTAGGATTGATGGAAGACACCCTTATACAAATGATATAGATAATATATATGAATTTAGTAGTTCAAATGGAAAAAAACAAATAATCGTTAAAAATCTTTATGATGATGAATCTGGAATAGAGAAAATTACTGTAAGAGTATATGATAAAACAAGTCAATCTCTTGTTAATAAATATGTAGTAATTGAAAATGTAACTATGCCTTGCACTATTGATATTTCTGATTTAGCAGAAGGAGAATATTATTTATTAATAGAGGCAAGTGATTTTGTAGGAAACTTTGCAGAATCTGATAAAATCTATTTTAATATAGGTGGCGAAAATAGTACCTTTGATTATCAAGAAAATAAAAATATTTATTTAAGTGAAATATCAAAACCTACTAAAAAAGTAAATAACAATTTGCCTATTGTGATAGCTTTAATTAGTTTGTTATTTGCGTATGTCGTCATAAATAAAACTAAGATTATCAAAAAGTTTTAAAATTTGTGGGAAAAGAAATGATAATAAAAAATTATATATCTAAAGATATATAGTGAGCAAAAACAAGTTCACTATATATTTTTTTATGAAAAAATATTATAATAACTCCGTATGGAAAGGTAAAGTATCAGGTAGATACATTGCCATTTTTGGAGGTGTTGCTTATGAGAAAGGAACATAGGAAAGTTTTCTATTTGTTGTTAGGAATATTAACGTTTATATTTGCATTCAATTTTGGCGTAGAAAATAGTCAAGTAGGTGTTAAGGCTATATTTATTGGTAGTTGTGCAACGACTACTGATGGACTAACGCTTTGTCCAACTGATCGTCCAACATATGAAAGTGATACTACTGCTCCTACTGTTTCTTCATCTGGTGGATCATCTTCTTGGACAAGAGACAATGTAACTATAAGAATAACTGCTAGTGATAATGTTTCACTTGCAGCATTTCCATATTGTTTTACTACTTCAAATAGTAGCAGTAGTTGTTCTTGGCAATCGAGTAATACGATGACTTTCTCTGAAAATACCAATAAAACTTATTATACTTTCGCAAAAGATTCTTCCGGTAATATTGGTTCAGGTGGTTCTCAAACAGTAAAAATTGATAAGGGTACGCCTGTTGTTACCTCAAGTATTAGTACTACTTCGTGGACAAAAGGAAGCGTAACTTTAAGTATAAGTGCTACATCTTATTCGGAAATTGCCCGTTATTGTATTACAACATCTACTAGTACCAGTGGTTGTAGTTGGAAAACTTCTGCGTTTAGTATGACTGTTTCAACCAGTGGAGAAAAAACTTATTATTTCTTTGCAAAAAGTAATGCAGGTAAAGTTGGCAGTGATGCTCAAACAGTAAAAATTGATAAAACAAGTCCTACAATTTCAAATTTTGAAGGTGGAAGTTCATCTTGGCAAAAATCTAGTGTAACTTTAAAGATAACTGCTTCTGATTCTCTATCAGGAGTTGCCTATTATTGTTTTAACACTTCAAGTAGTAGCAGTAGCTGTTCTTGGCAAAAAAGTTCTTCTAAAACTATTTATAGTGATACCAATGCTACTTACTATGCTTTTGCAAAAGATGCAGTTGGTAATGTTAGTTCTAGTAAATCAGCAACAGTAAAAATTGATACAACCGCTCCTAAAATAACGTGTGATGGTAATTCTGTACCTACTTATGCTTCTGCTTGTCTTTTGAGTGCTTCGGATTATGGTTCCGGAATGAGCTACTTTAATATTAGTCCTACACCTTCTATTTATGGTAGTTTATTATTTGATAACAATGTTGGGGGCGAAAATTATGTTTATGGCAATATAGTAGCAACATCTACTTCAACAACATATACTATTCAAGTTTATGATGTAGCTGGAAATGGTGCATCAGCTAGCGTTACTATATATAATTCATCTCCTAAAATTACTTGTAAAATCGGTGAAGAAAGTGATACTTCTTCTACCATTTATACTAATTCTAGCTGTAGTTTAAGTTTTTCAGATACTAAACAGTTAAGTTCTTATTCTATTTTTGGCCCTGAAAGTGTAAGTACTACTTCTATTTTGAAAAAAAGCTATTCTTATGGTACTTTATCAAAGGAAGGAAAATATACAATAAAAGTAACTAATGCAGCTGGAAATACATCAACGACTACCTTATATATTGATAAAACGGATCCTTATATGCCAAATCCACTCTATCCAACATCTGTAAAATTGTTAACAGGAAGTGTTAATATATTTAAAGCTAGTTCAATGACTTTTAAATTTGAAGATGATTTATCAGGATATAGCTATGCAAATCACGATTTTTATGGAGCAAGCCAAGATGCAATATACGATACTACTAATAGTTCAATAACTTTATATTCAGGGTATACTTATAAGATTACCGTATATGATAAGGCTGGTAATTCTTCAAAGTATGAAATTGAATTTGATACTACTGCTCCTGAAATAACGTGTGGATCTAAAACATTATCTTCAACCACTACTATTAGTAATTCGTGTACCGCTTACTTTACTGATGCTAACTTCTCTCGATATGATATACAAAAAGGTGGTAAGGATTTTACTTCTGGAACTGCTGCCTCTTATACTTTTACTAGTGATGGAGATTATACTATAACAGCATATGATACAGTTGGAAATTATTCAACAGGAAAAATTTATATTGACGATACTGCACCTTCAATGAGAACGGGTACTACTTATTTGAAAACTAATCCTGAAACAAATTGGCTTAGTGGAAGCTCAAAATCATTTACTTTTGTAGATGGTGGTTCTGGATTTGCTTATGCAACGTATGATGTAGAAACTGCTATGGGTGCACTTTCAACAATTAAAACAACATCTTATACATTGAATGCCTCAACTCTGACTTATATAATTACTGTATATGATAAAGCAGGTAATAATTCAAAATATCGTATTGTCGTAGATAATACTGCTCCTACTATTACTAGTTCAAATTGTGCAATTAAAAATTTAGTAGGTGGCGAAACATATACTTTTTCAAAACATTGTACTTTAAACTTTTCCGATGATACAAAGTTTTATAGATATAGTGTTAATAATGTTTATCATACAGAGAATAGTTTAGAAATGAACACTGATGCTACTTATAGAATATGTGCTTTTGATATGGCAGGTAATGAAATCCAAGTAACTATTATTATGGATACAACCAATCCTGTTTGGACTACTGCTAATAATTATTCAATAACCACTGGAACTTCAATTAGTTTCACACTTACTGATAATATTTCAATATCAAGTGATTTCTTATCTGATTTTGGCTATGCTTGGTCTACTAGTGATAAATGGGAACCTACTATTAAGAGTAGTAATTATACTAAAGATGGAACAAAGAAACTTACATTTACAACAACTGCTCCAAATGTTTATAGTTCTACAGTATATTATTTATGGATAACTCCACGTGGTGAGGATATAGCAGGTAATGAGGCTGTTTATTCAGGAAAAATGTTTGAGATAAAAAATAACAGTATTGTATACAGATATACTATTTTACCTGAGGTAGTAGAAGATAAGGAAGCTCCTAAAATTTTATGTGGAAATAGCGTTCCTACTTCTGGAGTAAGTATGTCTTCTTGTAATTTGACTTTTACCGATAATATAAATCTTGCTTCCTATAAGATTTATGATGCAAATAACAAATTATTGAGTTCTGAAACTATATCAGGTTCAAGTCATATTGTGGGTTATTTAGAAGAAATTTATAGTTCTAGTGAATATAAAATCGTGGTTACTGACGCTGCTGGTAATACAACTACAATAGATAACATACTTATTGATATTACTGCTCCTGAATTGAAGATGAATGGTTCTAGTTTAACCCAAAATAAAGGATATTTTGTTAATTCTTCTGTTACTTTAACTACTACAGAATCTGCTGTAATTACGGTTTATGGTAAAAAATTCAGCACTGATAGCAATAAATATACTTTTGATATAAATTCTTATGATTTATACTATGAGACCCCTAATTATATTACTTTAACTGGTAAAAGCATAAAATCATTGTTGGAAAGTGCAGGTAACTATGATTTATCAAAATATGGCTATGCAATTCGAATTGATCTTGGTGATGAAGTAGGTAATACTAGTACTTATTATTTTAATGTATGTGATTTTGTTTTAAGCCCTGTTACCGTAAATGGTACTGCCTATACTTCTAATGCTTCTTTATCAGTATATGGTGATTTTACAATGACTTTTGATGAAAATGTACAAGTAAAAGGTATAGGTGAAACATCATTTAAGAGTTATTTTGCTAGAAAGGAAGCTAATAAAGACGGAGGAAAAGTTTCTTATAATGATGTATTTGGTAATACTTTAGAGGTCATTGTTACTTCAAGAAGTGTTGATTTAACTGAAAGTGATTTGTATTTACTTATTGATAACAAAAAATATGTTCCTGTGAATAATGGAGTATATTATTCTTCTACTTCTATAACTCCTGTAAAAAGTAATTCAGATTTAACATATTCTTCTTCAAATGTAGGAACTGGATTGACTAGATATACTGCTACTTTAGCAGGAAAAACAACAACATTCTATGTTTATGTTGCCAGTACTGCAATGATGCCTATTAAATATGGTTCTACTTCTCTTGAATACAAAGGAAATTACTCATTAAGTTCAGGAAGTGTTATTACAACTGGATTAAGTATTGATGCACCTCAATTCTATGAATGGAATGGTAGTTATGGAAATTGTAGTACAACAGTTACTTCATCGGGAAAATATACATTGACCTTACACTACACTAATGATGTTGAAGTAAGTGATTACGTTAATATTTCCATAACTACTTCAGGAACTACTAACAGTACTACATCAGATACAACTGGTCCTGAAATAATTGTTGAAAAAGAAACTAACAAAGGAGAAGTTTCTGGTTATGAATGGTATGCATTTAGTAAAGAAGATGAGAAAATAAAAGTTTCTATAACTGATACTAGCGGTATGGGAAGTGTAAAATATTGGACTAAAAATGATAATGTCTCTAGTTTTGCAGGAGAGGGAATTTCAATTAATAGTTTACCTTTTGAAATAACATTTGATAATCAAAATGAAATTTTAATTTATAAAATTGAAGCTAAAGATTATTTTGGCAATTCTTCTACGAAAGAATTTGTTGTTATTTCTAAAAAATCTGGAATTGCATTGAGTAGTTACAGCGATAACGATAACATTAAAAGAACTGAAGAAGGAAAATATTCATTTACACAAAAAGTATCAAGTAATTATAGCAACGTCAAGATAGAAAAAATAGGTGGATATTCCCTTGCTAATGATGCTTATAGCTTTAATATTAATAAAAAAGGAGAAAAAATAAATATTAAAGATAGTAGCGAGTATATAGTCGATTTTAAGTACTCTTTATTTGGAAATAGCATTGATATAAATTTTGCAGAAACAATAGAATATAACATTATTGAAAATAGCTCAACTAATACAATGGACTACCTAGAAGCTTGTGTTGAACTGGCAACAGGATTAGAATATGAAGATCTTGTTAAAGAAGGATATGCTAATAATTCTTCAGGTACGCCTTTATATTCAATTAATTATTCCACTAAGAAAATAGTAACTTTATCAGGCAAGGTTATTAACCAAACTTATCCAAGTAGTATAACACTTAATTTTGAAACATTCTTTAAAGATTATATAGATGAAAATATATTAGATGATATTAAGAAGTCTTATACATTTGGTTATATTACTGCATCACCATATTTTACTTCAGTTAAAAAAGCAACAGAAGGACTTATTAATAATGCTATTAATTTAGAAAATAATAATAATCCTACAATGAAGATATATAATGCAAATTATAAAATGGCTATATTCCAAATATATTGTGATGAGGGTAGAAATCAAGGTTTACCTATATCATTAATAATATCTAGTGAAAATGCTAGTACTACGACAACAACTGAAGTAGTTAATAGTGGTATTGTTACTCTTGATATGCTAAGTTCTAATGAAAAGAAAAAATATTTAATATAGTATTTAAAGACTTTATGAATCTAAAAAACTTTTAAATTTCATAAAGTCTTTTTATATTGGGAAATATTGGAAAATCAAAAATTTTAAAGTTATTAGGATCTTTTTAATCAACAATATATCCGTTATTATAGTTATAAAAGTTTTTTCAAGAACAAAAAATATAAATGTGTTTGATTATAAAATGGTGTCTAGTGAACAAAAAGTAGTTTCCCTATATATTTTTTGTTAAAAAAATATTATAATATTAGTGTAAGGAAGGCAAGATATCAGTCAGATACTTATCTTTTTTGGGGGGTGTTATTTATGAAAGCGGGTAAAAAAACAATCTTCATAATGATAACAATATTCTTTTCATTTTTTGTAGTGCTTTGTAATAATGAATATAAAGTAAAAGCAGGACTAATGAATGGAAATCAATTTCAAAATACAATTATAACTAATGATGGTGGCGGTGGTGGTGGAACTACTTCAACCTATCCTACTAATCCTACACTATATACCGATGCTGTGGATAATGTTTTAACTGGTGATGCGATTGATTTCACTTTTAGTACACCTGAAGGAGGGCTTGAAACAGAAAAGCACAAGAAAATATCAGGATGTTTTCTTGATTATGCTAATGCTTATATTTGTATAAAATCTTATTATTATGGGAAAATCAAATATGATTGGAGTACTTCTACATCTGGCTTCGAAAAAGTGAACAAAATGAGTACTGCACATACATATGTAGGAAAAACAGAAAACGAGTATAAAGCTGATTTTTCTATTGCTGCACCAAGTGTTACTACTGATACTACTTATTATTTAAAAATAGTTTTTGATGAAGATATAAAATTTGGAGATTTAAAATTGTCATCTGAAGGAAAAATTTTTGCTATTTTTAGTCAAGATAACAAGGAAATTACTTATAAGTATAAAGTTTTAGCAAAAAATGATGCACCTAAAATTTATTGTAATGGTAGTGAAGTTACTTCTGCTAAAACATTAAAAGAATGTAAATTATCTTTTTCTGATGATTTGCTTCTTTCTTCATATGTGGTTTATAATCGAAAAACTAATAAAAACTACATATCAGTAGATAATTTATCAAGCACGTCTTATAATACAGGAACAAGTTTACAAGAAGGTTTATGGCAAGTTAAAGTATTTGATATTAAAAATGAATTTGTTGCTTATGACATAACTGTTGACAAAACATCTCCTCAATGGTATGCGGCAGATGTAACTGAAGTAAAAGCTGGTAGTACATTATCTTTCACATTAACTGATTCAGTTTCGGGAATTTATGGTTATAGTTCTACTCTTTATTGGAAATATGCGTGGTCTTCTTCTGGTACTACTGCTCCTTCTTATTCGTCCTTCACTTCTATTACAAATAAGAGTTCTAGCAAAATTATGCTTGATTTAACTGTTTCTTCTCTTACTAGTAGAACTACGAGTTATTTGTGGATTGAATGTAGAGGAAAAGATGAAGCAGGTAATGTATCTACTTTTTCAGGAAAAGAGCCATATTATAAAGGAGATTATTATACTAGCTATATTGCATATAAATATACCATTGTTCCAGAAGATGAAGAAGCTCCTAAAATAAAATATGGTGGTACAGAATTGGAAGATACAACATATTATAAATATTCTTCTATAGGAATAACATTAACAATTAGCGATAATAAACAACTTTCATATTACAAAGTTACTAGAACCTATAGTTTAATGGGTCAGACTAATACTGAATTACTAGCTGAAAAAAAGAATTTGTCTATAACTAGTGGTACATATACATTATCGAATACTGGTAAGTATGAAATAGTAGTAAAAGATGCTACTGGTAATACAACATCAAGGACAATAATAGTTGATGGCAATGCACCTACTATTAAATGTGGTGATACAACTTTGTCTACTTCTTCAAGTTCTCCTACATATAAAAATACAGATTGTACTTTATCATTTTCAGATGATTATAACCTTGCTTCCTATACAATAAGTGATACTAAATCTCTATCAGGGACAATATCTGGAACTAGTTACACTAATAATAATGTTAAATTATCTGATGCTGGTACTTATAAAATAGTAGTAAAAGATGCTGCTGGTAATACTAAAACTTCATATTTAACTATTGATAAAACCACTCCTGTAATTTCTTGTTCTTCAAGTTCAATTTCAGCATATTCAAGTTCACCTACATATAAAAATAGTTGTTCCTTAAAGTTTAGTGATGACACCAACCTTGCTTCTTATACAATTTCAGGAGCCATATCAAAATCAGGTTCTATTTCAGGAACTAGTTATACTTATGGTTCTTTATCTACTGAAGGAAGTTATTCAATAACTGTTAAAGACGCCGCAGGTAATGAAACAACAGGTTATGTAAATTTTGATAAGACCGCTCCTACTATTACTTGCGGGGGAACAACTTTATCTACTTCTTCAAGTTCTCCTACATATAAAAATACCAATTGTAAACTATCAATTTCTGATGATAATAATTTAAGTTCATATGTTATTAATGGTGCTGAATCAAAAAGTGGGACTACATCACTTTCTAATTATTCTATTTCTAATGAAGGAGAGTATACAATACTTGCTTATGATAAAGCTGGTAATAGTAAAAGAGCATATATTACTATTGATGAAACTGCTCCTATATGGGAAATAATTGAAGAAGAAACAAATAGTATAACTGTGTGTTTGAGTGATTCTTCTGGATCTGGAATTTATAATTATGATGATAGTGAATATTATCAATATGGCTGGTCTAGTAGCAGTAAAGCTGAACCTAGTAGTTGGAATAACTTTGATAAACAAAATGCAAGTGAAATTAATTTTAAAACTGAAATTCCTCAATCTATTATTACTACTACCAAATATTTATGGATTAAACACACAGGAAAAGATATTGTAGGTAATATAGCTACCTATGATGAAGGTGTAGTACCATATTCAATAGGAACTTCAAACTCGGATGATTATTTAATTTATGAATTCAAAGTAGAGGGAACGACTAAAGACATGGAAGCTCCTAAGATTTTATGTGGAACTAAGGAAATCACTGGAGATGTAACTTTGCCTTCTTGTGAATTAAATTTTAGCGATGACGTATTTTTAGCTTCTTATGCTATCTCAGGAAAAATAACAGCATCAGATAATAGTATATCAGGTACTACTAAAAAGTATGGTTCTTTATCTACAGGAGGTAGTTATACAATAACTGTTAAAGATGCCGCAGAAAAAACGACAACGAGAGTTATAAATATAAATACTAGTGGACCAAAGTTAAATGGTTTATCTGAAAACCTTGGATATTTTGTTAATTCTTCCTATACTTTTGTTTTAGATGTTGATGCTTATGCGAATATTAGATATAAAGAAGTAAATGATAGTGATTTTGCAGATTTCACTGATAAGGATAATATAAAAACTAAAGATTGTCCTTCAATGTTAAAAGCAAATACTAAGTATTCTATTGAAGATTTAATAGGAAATGAATATACTACTTATATAGTAGAAATAAAATTTGTAAGTAATGATGATGAAACTAAAGGTAATGAAAGTTATTATTATTTTAATGTAAATGATTCTTATTTAGGCTGTGTTAAAGTAAATGGTGAGAAATATTGCAAAACTGATATAACGATTACTGGGAATAGTCAAACTAGTATAGAAATTGAAGATAGTAGAGGAACGGTTAACGGATACAATAATGTTGAGATGCTTTATATTTCCACAATAGATAAGGATAATAGAATAATAACTGATGTATTTGGAAATGAATTTAAATTAAATATTAAAGTTGTTGGTAGAGTGATTACAAAAGATGATTTATGTCTTAAGATAAATGGAGTTGAAGTTATTCCTGAAGATAAAAAGGTTTATTATTCAAAAGATGATGTTACTATCAAGAATGATAATGTAGGTTTGACAAAAGATATAATTGAAAATGAAATATCAGTTTCTACAAATGGAACTTTAACTAAATATACAGCTACTTTAGATGATGATGTTAGAGTATTTTACGTTTATGTAGCAGATAGTCCTATGATGTCAATATATGAAAAAAATACGAATTTTGCTTTTGAATGGGATAATATATCATATTCAACATATTATTTCAAAGAGGGTTTTGTCCCATTGATAGTTACTGGATATGATTTAGATAAAGGTTTTGAATTTTATGATTGGGGTCTAGGAAAAACAAATGCTTCTTCTTTAGATGTTATTCAGGGTTCTTTCACTTTGACATTAGAATATGCAAATATTACCCCTGTTTCTAGAAAAATAATGTTTATTAAAATTGAAAATGCTGAAATGAAAGAAAATCTAATGAAATTTGAAAGTAGAAGCGATACTGAAATTATTATAGATGGAATGAATAAATATGAAGATGACAATGAACATAAAATTGATGAAGTTTCTTTTGATATTTATTATGCTATAAATGAAGAAAATCTATCTCCTAAAATTATTATTAACGACAATAATGGTATTCAAAAAATTAAAATTGAAGAAAATAGTGTAAAAAATAATGTATATGATAATGATAATTTTAACTCTTTAGTTAACAAAACTTGTAATAATACTTCATATGAAAAGGAATTAAGCCTTAATGGTGAACAAACAATTTATAAAGTTAAAGTTGTAGATAATCTTGGATATATTAGTGAAAAATATTTTGTCTTGCTTGCTATAAATCGTAGTTTTGATATTTCTGGTGGCAAAGTTAACACTAGTGCTGGAAATGATGAGGAACTAACAATATATGAGTATACTAAGGAGGAAATTGATTTTAAATTTAGAATGAAATCAAGTTTTGAAGAAAATATTTTTACAGAAATTGAAAATGGTAAATTGAAAAGAGATATAACTTTAAAAGATAGTAAAATTACATTTGCATATGCTTTGTTTACTGAAACTATTAATATTAATTATATTACTGATTTAACATACGATGCAGTTAATATGAAAGACAAAAATAGTGTTGCTCTTTATGTTCAAGCTTGTATTGAAAAAAAGACTGATTCAAAATATGAAGAGTTTGTTAAGGAAGGGGTAGGAAAAAATGTTCCATTTAGTAAAAATAGTAAAAAATCTAAGAATATCTTATCTTCTGCAAGTGAAGGTTTGGTTGAAGGAAAATTGGATTTAGGAGATTTATTATCTTATGCGAATGATGATATTTTAGAGATAGTTATGTCAAAATCTATATATGGTTATATTACAAAGACAGAAATTGGTAGTATTGATGATGCTAAAGAGAAACTTGAAAATCATGGTGTTAAATTAGAATTGGATTCTGATACTAATACAACAACGTCTATTACTATTTATAATAATTCTTACAATTATGCTTCTTTTGGCTTATATGATAATTTGATAGTTGTAACAATTAAACTTAATGAAAATAGCACTTCTTCTACTGGTAATTCTTGTGTGGATAACAATGGTTTAGTTACTCTTAGTATGTTACCAAGTTACAAAAAACAAGAGTATTTGCTATAATAAGAAAAGAAGATTGTGATGGGGACAATCTTCTTTTTTGTTATATTTTAATTCTTACGGGAGTAAGCAATATAACCTTATTTATATATTTCTTTATGCCAATCTGAATTGGTTGCGATGATATTTTGATTTTTTAGATATGTTTTAAATTCGTTATCGGTTAATTTTTTAGTATTTTGTATGTATTCAGGCATATTTGCAAAATCTCCAAAGTATTCATCTGGCATATTTTGGTCTAATTGAATTTTGTAATATGTATCTTTTAAAATATACTCAAATGTTTTTTTGCTTTCATCTACTATGCAATAGCCTTGTTCTGGGAAACATAATGCTTTGAATTTTCGACTATCTTCTGTTCCAAAAGATATTTCAATAAAATCTATTAATGATGTTGGTGCTTGTAATTCTTCTTTTGAAACAATACTATATGTTGTTTTTCCTTCTTGGATTGAAGCGTTATCTTTAGCAGCTTCTAAAATGGTATTATATTCTTTTTGTAAAGGAGAAGTAACTATTATGAAGTTATCCTTATCATAGTCATAAGACATTTCTAAATTAGTAGTGTTACTATTATATGCTTTGATTAATTCTCCATTGTCAAGGTTCATATTTAATATTTCTGATATTTCTTGGTCTAGTTTTTCTTGCCAATTTTCCATTATTTCGTAATCTGTTTTTCCTTTTTTACAACTTGCTAATGAAAGAGCTAGTAAGATAGTAAGGGATAAAGTAGTGATTTTATTTCTTGCTTTTTCTATTTTTTGACTGTTTTTAATTGTTTTTAAAGCTGATAATCCTTTTTTCATATTGAGATTCTCCTTTTTTTGTGTTTATTATATTTTTAAGATTTATTTCTCACAATATAGGGTTTAAATCTTGTTGATAACTTTTTAATTTTATTTTATAATATGAGTACATTTGTGATTAAGAGTAGTAGTACTTTGATTTTATTAAGAGAGTTACTGGTTGGTGCAAAGTAATTAAATAGAAGTATGAACTTGCTTATGATAAGCGTTAGCAAAACTAACGACGTAGGAACTGCGTTAAGGTTAATTAAGAGCGTGCTTCATCACGAAGCAGGATGGTACCGCGAGTTTTCTCGTTCCTGCATTTGTGGTGTTTTTTTGTTGAAAGGAGATTTTTATGACTATTTATGATTTTAAAAATGTAGAAAAGAAATGGCAAAATTATTGGGAAGAAAATGAAACTTTTAAAACTGATGTATATGATTTTAGTAAACCTAAATTTTATGCTTTGGATATGTTTCCTTATCCTTCTGGTCAAGGATTGCACGTAGGACACCCTGAAGGATATACGGCCACAGATATTGTTTCAAGAATGAAAAGAATGCAAGGCTTTAATGTTTTGCATCCAATGGGGTGGGATAGTTTTGGTTTACCTGCTGAGCAATATGCTATTAATACTGGCAATCACCCTGAAGGTTTTACTCAAGCAAATATTATAACTTTTAAAAGGCAATTAAAGATGTTGGGCTTTTCTTTTGATTGGTCAAAAGAGATTGCTACTTCTGATCCTAAGTTTTATAAATGGACACAATGGATATTTAAACAATTATATAATGACGGTATCGCTAAACAAATTGATATGCCTGTTAACTGGT